>NZ_JBEOOE010000046.1:0-20308 GCF_040308885.1 Pseudoalteromonas sp. 120-MNA-CIBAN-0494 | reverse complement strand
GAATAATGACGTCTGATAAATGCTTAGCTATTAACGTATTGATATTTGAACAGCTCTGATCTGGCCTCGAACGACTGCCCATTAGCGTTTTTACTTCCATGATAGACATATCTAGGGGTTTTGCGCCCATCCCCTCGAAATTAACCTTAGCTTGAATTTTCACGCTTAGAGTAACTTTTCGTACCATTGGACTTCACCCCTTGAATAACACAGTTTGTATTATTTAGCCCATCCCCTCGAAATCGGCATTAGTATTCTTAAGTAATAATACACAGTGGTAAACTATCTTATGAAAAGTTTACCACTTTAGTCGCTTAAATCGGCTTTATGGTAATGTTAAGCAGTTGACTGGTAAACATTAACCTCATTGATTAAGGTATGCTGATTAAAAATAACAAGAAAGGCTTACCACTATTTCTTCATCAAACACCAAGCGTATACAAATTCTCAGCGAATCAGAAATCAACGAACTCTATGCCTTACCCAATTTTAACCGTAAAGATCGTGATGATTATTTTTCGTTAGATAGTGAAACTCAAAGGCTCGTCAACGAATTAAGACGTATTGAAACCAGAGTGTATTTTATCTTACTGCTTGGTTACTTTAGGTCACGGCCAATAGTATTTAATTTCTCATTTACTCAAGTCAGTAATGATTTAGATTATGTAAGATCCAAGTATTTCAGCGATAAAGATATGTCTCTTGAGGATTTATCACCAACAACAAAAACTAAGCTGATTAATAAGTTATTAAAATATACAGGGTTTACAGCATACCAAAGCAAGTTAGATAAAGAGCCGCTATTAAAAAGGCTTAACGATGTTGTAAAAATCAACCTTGAACCAAGGTATGTTTTTGATGAATGTATTGCTTATTTTGGTCAAAACAGAATAGCGCTAGCTGGTTATACAACGCTGCAAGACACTATTTCTACGGTATTATCAAATGAGCGTAACCGAATTGAAATGGTGCTGCTTGATAGTTTGTCTTCAGGTACCAGAAAAACATTACTTAAATTACTTGAGTCAAATAATACCTTTACTGACTTAGCCAAGTTAAAGAAAATGGCTAAGGACTTTTCAACGAGCCAAATCACCCAAGAGCTGAAGACGCATAAAATTATACGCTCGCTTTATCCAGAAATTAAGTCACTGATTGCTGAACTGGAGCTATCACCTAAAAATCTTGAATACTATGCTTCACTGGTAAAGCACAAGTCCGTTTATAAGCTTAGAAAACACGCAGATAGCCAAACTATTTTATATCTCGTTTGTTACTTGTTCTTCAGGTACCGAGAGACTAACGACAATCTTGTTGCTGCATTTATTTACTTGGTAAGGAAGTTAACCGAATCAGCTAAAGGCTATGCAAAGCAGCGTATTGTTGAAGATGTAACCATTGTAAGAACCAAATTAAAATCCGCTGGTAGTTTATTAAAGTACTTCATCGATACCGATATGGACGATGATTTAAGCTTTGGTGATGTACGTAAAAAAGCCTTTGAATTGATCCCTGCTGACAGTATTAAACTGTTAAGTGATCACTTAGATAATAACGACTTTGATGGCCGTCAGTACGAATGGCAATTTATTGATAAACAATCCAGTAAAATTAAAAAACTTATCCGCTCATTATTTATGTCTATCGATATTGAGTTCATTCATTTAAAGGATGAACTCCATGAGCAGTATGTTATGGCACATTCTGAACTTAGTGAATTAAAGGCTATCCAAACCATTAACATCGATGTGGTACCTAAACATGACCGAGAGTATTTAGAGGGAGAAAATACCAAATTAATTGCTAATCGATTTGAGTATTTCCTTTATCGTAAAGCCGAACAATTATTTCACAGTAATAGCTTAACGGTGAAAGAAAGCGTTAATAACCGTAGTTTAACGTCAGATCTTATACAACCTAAAGAATGGCAGCAAAAAGAGACAATCATTGAAAACACTGGCCTTGATAAGCTGGCAACACCGATTAACCAAACACTCGCAGATAAGAGCCAACAATTAGAAGTTAAGCTGAAGGAAGCAAGCGAGCATATCTTTAGTGGTGATAATAAGTATGTTGAGTTTATTCCTGGCAAAGCCGAACTCAAGTGGTCAATTCCTAACAGCCGTTGGCAACAAACAATTGAAAACCCGCTCTACAATCAAATTCAACACATGGGTATCGTTGAACTCATGTTGTTTGTTGATCAAAAGACAGGTTACTTAAATTCATTTACACACATATCAGCAACTAAAGAAAAATCACCAGTAAATAAAGAAGATCTGATCGCCTGTATATTGGCAAACGGCACCAATTACGGCCTATATAAAATGGCGAATATCTCTGACCGTTCAATGGGTAAATTACGCAGTGTAGATGATAGTTATGTCAGATATGAAACACTCAAAACGTCTAATGATCAGGTTTCTAATGCTATAGCCACGTTGCCAATATTTGCCTATTACCATGTGGACGATAATCAGTTGTTTTCAAGCATTGATGGTCAAAAATTTGAGTGTCGCATAAATACGTTTAAGGCTCGGTATTCGTCTAAGTACTTCTCCAAAGGTAAAGGTGTTTCAGCATTAACATTGGTTTCTAATCATGTTCCGGTGAGTACGCAAGTCATTGGCGCTAACGAATATGAAGGTCACTTTGCTTTTGACTTACTCTATAACAACTCTTCAGATATACAGCCTAATACCTTATCGACCGATACGCATGGTACCAATAATGTTAACTTCACTATATTAGATTTCTTTGGTTACACATTCGCCCCTCGATACGCGAAAATGAAAAAGGTGTTTTTTGAGCTATTTGAAGTGACTGAAGAGAACGGAGGCCGTATTCAATTAAAGAAAGATATTAATCATAAGCTAATTGCTGAAGAATGGGACAATATTCAGCATATTGTTTGTTCATTGAGTCGTAAAACCACCACTCAAAGCACAATCATTAGAAAGTTGAGTAACGGCAAGAGCCGAAGATTGTCAGCATTGCATGAGTACGACCGTTTAATTAAATCTATTTATGTTTTGGAGTATGTTGATAATTCAACGTTGCGTCATTACGTCCAGCAAGCCTTGAACAGAGGTGAAGCATACCATCAGTTAAAACGTGCTATTACTTCAGTTAATGGCAATAAATTTCGTGGGGGGAATGATTACCAAGTATCACAATGGAACGATTGTGCTCGACTCATTTCAAATTGCATTATTTATTATAATTCCGCGTTACTATCGGCATTTTTACAAATCCAAGAGAGGAACGGTAGGCAAGATGTGGTTGATGTTATTTCTCGGCTTTCACCTGTTGCTTGGCAACACATTAATCTAAATGGGGAATATGCCTTTAATAAAGACCGCAAAGAAATCGACTTAGCTGGTTTACTTAGTGATGTAGAATCAATAAGTTAAAGAATGCCATCTGTTTGTATTTCTAATTCAAAAGGTACTGCGCATCAAAGTGCCATTAAAAATTGGAGGTGTTGATATTCTATATGCTTGATATATACAAGCTAACATTGATAGAAAACAGATAAGCTAACAAGTTTTTAGTCGAGCCATGAACTGTTCTATAATTGTTCTAATTGCAAAACTCTTCAATTTGGTTTGTTACTAGATTTAAAAATACTTTTCTATGCTCGATTTTAGTAAGTAGCAGCTTTTGGATGTCTTCAGGAACTTTTCTTTCTCCTGCATCTATTGCCATTAGTAATGGCTTGATATCAACTACAAGAAGACCTGCCGCCCTTGCTGCTCGAATGAACTTTAATCTCTTTAATGCACATAAGCCGTAAAGTGAATGGCCTGACTTAGTTTTTTCTTCGCAGTGTACTAAGTTCTCAAGAACATAATTTCTTACCGTATGGACAGATGTTTGTGCAGCTAGTGCCAGTTGAGAAATACTCAAAGGAAAATCCAACGCATCATCATCACTACTAATGAACTTATTGATGTCAGGTATCTCTGTCAAAAAACTGACTTCACCAACAGGAATGTTTTCAACCTTAGATTTAATCATGATTTAGCATGCTTCCAATTTGTGTTGTTAATGGAATGCCTTAAGATATCTTGATTACATTCAATCAATTGGCACTCCATTAACATTTCTGTAAGTACATTACCGTTAAATGATTACCCTGCGCAGCAAGATAGCTCTTTAACGTCTTTGCTAAAGGTTTGAGCGCATAACTTCAATCCTTCAACCATCGTCAAATACGGAAATAGTAGACCTGCCAATTCTTCGACTGTCATTTTATTATGAATAGCAAGAGCCGCACTTTGAATCAGTTCTCCGCCTTCATGGGCTAAAATTTGTGCGCCTATCAGTTTTCCCGTGGATTCTTCAGCTACCAACTTGATAAAACCATCCGTTTCAAAATTTGCTAAAGCTCTTGGTACGTTTTCCATATCAAGTACACGACTTATCGTATTTATTCCTACCGCTGAAGCTTGTACTTCGGTTAGACCTACCGTAGCAACTTGTGGGTCGGTGAATATAACAGCAGGCATGGTAGATAAGTCGAGTTGCGCATTTCCACCTGTCATATTAATTCCAGCCCTACTTCCGGCAGCAGCAGCAACATAAACAAATTGTGGCATATTGGAGCAATCTCCAGCGGCATAAATGTTAGCTGTTGATGTTTCCATCATACTATTAACAACAATGGCACCACTTTTATCTGTTTCAACACCAACATTTTCTAAACCAAGCTTTCCAGTATTTGCATGGCGACCCGTAGAGATAAGCAATTTTTCAGCGATTAATGTTCCTTCGTTAGTTTCCAATGAAAAACCATTGCTATCATAAGAAACATGACTTGCTTGCGTATTATTAAGTACCCTAATACCTTCTTTTTCAAAGCACTCTGCCAGTTTTTCACCTAATAACGGATCTTCAGCATATAAAAGGGTATGTCTGGCTAGAATTGTCACACGGCTACCTAAACGGGCATAAGCTTGCGCAATTTCCAGAGCAACAACGGAGGAGCCGATGACAACTAGACTACTCGGTAACTCTTCTGCAAATAAGGCTTCTGTTGATGTCCAATAAGGTGTATCAACTAAACCCTTAATTGGCGGAATGCTTGGTGTAGAGCCTGTTGCAATTAAAATGCGATCTGCAACCAGCTCTTCTTCACTACCATCAGACTTGTGAACTAGCAAGGTATTTTGATTTTTAAAACGTGCATAACCTTTAAGTAAAGATAGCGCGGGATTACTCTCTAAAATACGTTGATATTTAGCATCGCGTAGTTCTTCGACGCGAGCGTTTTGCTGATGTGCTAATAAGGAGCGGCTAAGTTGTGGCTGAATATTTTCTAAACCATCAAACGGGTTAGTACGTTGCTGATGCGCTAATTGCGCAGCACGGATCAATATTTTTGAAGGAACACAGCCGACATTTACACAGCAACCTCCGATTACATCGGCTCCTTCAATGATAGTAACTCTTGCTCCGCCTTCTGCTGCTTTAATCGCACTGGCAAAGGCCCCTGAACCACTACCAATAATGGCTACATGTAATTGTTCTGGCTGGATGTCATTTGACGAGCAACAACTATTCGTTGACATATTTTATTCCTCTTAAAAAGTTAAGCGGTACAAGTTTCATCATCACAGCGTTTATTCGCAGGAGAAACCATGTCCCAAATTGATACAGCAACCATTAGTCCTAGCCCCGTATAAGTAACGTATGAACTCCACCCGTACTGGAACCAAGGGTATAAAGAGAGTAAAACCAAAATGGGGCCAATTGAACCGATAAAACTACGGTGCCATTGACGATGGCTAAACCAGCCTAAGATATTCATTGCCAGCGCTAATACTGCAAACAGTGGTAACAACGTATTGATAAATACCCCTTCCCACTGACTAAGAAATCCCATCCCAATTGCCGCACCAAGACTAGCTATCGCGGGAAAACACATGGCGCATCCCATTGCCGAAACAAGTGCACCTATAGAGCCTGCTTTATCTCCGATACGCGTAACTAGTTCTAAGGGGCTAAACATTACTTATTTTCACTTTTTAAATTTGAAGGGTAGCCAGCGTTGGTAGTCGCTGCAATTAATGCATTGATGTTGGTTTTAGTGTCATCAAAAGAAACAACAGCTAGCTTAGGCTTGTAGGTAACTTTCGCATTTTCAACGCCATCAACATTTTCTAATGACTTTTTAACTGTGATTGGACATGTCGCACAGTTCATCGTTGGCACTTCCAGTGTAACTGTTTTTACTTCAGCAAAAGCACCAAAACTAGAAAGTGAAAGCAGTGCGGTTAATAATAATTTTTTCATAATTAGCTCCAAATTTTAAAATGTTATAAATTTCTTGATCTGTATATTAAGCAAACAAAAGTATCCAATAATTACTGGTCACTAAAATTGTCGCAACTATAACGCTCAGCCAGAAAATTACTTTTCGTTGTTGCTGTTTCTTAGGAATTGCACAGGCCGTTCCCGGCTCACACTCTTCTACAGGACGGTAAATTTTCCAACCTGAGTAACCAAACAACAACACTACAAATGCGATAAATAATGGCCTATAGGGTTCAAATGCAGTTAAATTACCAATCCATGAGCCACTTACCCCAAGTAATAACAGGAGCAAAGGACCTACACAGCATACGCCTGCGCCTAATGCTGCTATGATGCCTCCTATCATTGGAAGGTTTGATTCTTTTTGATTCATATAGATACCTCATTAAGTGATAATGCAAGTGTATTGCATGTACCTAAGTACGGAGTCAAGGGTGATTTATAAAAAATTTATCTTTGATAATCTGCTACGACAGATACGGGGAATAAGCTAACTTGAATTAAGGCGCAGAAGTAAAATTGGATATGCTGTTTTAGTGGGAAATGGTAGTTAAGTGAATCATTTACTTCGGTTGCAACGAATCAATTATTGGGCAGTGGCTATCGTCATCATTATTTTGGCATTGTCCTAAATGTTCTTCCAAAGCGTGTTCTAATAACAACAAGTCAGCCATCTTTTTTTGTACTGCGATCAGTTTTTTATTAGCTAATTCTTGTACTTTACTACATGGACTATCGTTTAACGCAAGTAACCCTTCAATCTCATTTAGCGTAAAACCTAATTCTTGAGAACGCTTGATAAAATGTATTCTATTTACCGTTTCTTTCGGGTAATGTCTATAGCCCTGCATAGGCTTTGGTGGTTGTTTAATTAAGCCTTTGCGTTCATAAAAGCGAATTGTTTCGACATTTACACTCAGTTCTTTAGCCAACATACTTATGGTTCGTTTAGACACGTTATCAATTACCTTACTGACTTTTTGTTTACTTACTTTATATCTAATTAAAGTGACCATCAATGAATACCAGTTTAAACATCGCTAATTGATTTTGTTTTTTCTTCTATTAAATAAGTAAAGTTACCGTTGTTACAACAATATTAAACCACAACAATGTATGGTTTATCCTTTTTCATTATCAAAGTCCAAATTAGTGTTATTACATGCAGTTCTACATGAGTACACCCTAAAGATACTGTTAATATATCACAGGCAATTACGTAATGACACCACTTAAATAAACCTATATGATATGACACCATCTAAATAGACCTAATTAGGCAAAAATGTTCATAAGAGCATATTTACGAGCATCAACTTCTGAGCAAGATGCAAATAGAGCAAAAAGCTCATTAAAAAAATTCGTTTCTGGCTTCAGCAAACGAATTGCTTCTTTTTATATAGAAAATAAATCTGGTAATTCTTTAGATAGACCAGAGCTAATTCGTTTATTGGATGAATCAGAGTCCGGTGATGTTTTGTTAGTTGAATCAATCGATCGTTTAACAAGGCTAAGCCCTGATGATTGGAAAACTCTTGTAGCCTCAATAAATGAAAAAGGAATTAGTGTTGTTAGTTTAGATCTACCAACCAGTCATTTAACATTTGGCAGTTTTCCAAGTGATGATTTTATGAGATCAATACTTAGTGCTATTAATAATATGCTGTTAGAAATATTAGCGGCCAGTGCATATAAAGAATATCGAGAACGTGAACGTAAGCAAAAAGAAGGTATTGTAAAAGCACAGCAAAAGGGACTTTATCACGGTCGTCAGCCTGATTTAGAGGCTCATGATAGGATTGCCTCGTTTACTGAAGCTGGATTTAGTATTAATAAAACGGCTGAAGCAGTTGGAGTTAGTCGAAGTACGGTAATTAGAGTTAGAAAAAAGCTTAAAAATTTAGACTAAGGTTAATTTCGAGGGGATGGGCGCAAAACCCCTAATTGGTGTTGGCAGCTCCATGCGCTGACGGTATGTAAGGCACTTTTTCTATCTTTGGTTGTAAATGAACGACGTGCTGTTTTTCCATCAATGGCAATGATATCAGCACCAGTGGTTTCAATAAGTGATGATATCCAAGATTGAAATGAATGCTCTATTTCATCTGATTTTAACCGACAAATGACACGGGCAATGGTGTCGTGTCTTGGGATACCCTCTTTGAAAGCGCCATATTTTTTTAACCAATCAAGTTTTAGATGCCCAAAATCTTCAATATCCTCCCATCCTTCTGCGCCGGAGAGTACAGCACTAATGGCTAAGAGGAGAATATCGATAAGTTCATGCTTTTTACAGCGTTCAATGCGAGGATCGGTAATTGAATCAAAGTGTTTCAGAAAAGTAGCGCTCATATTAAGTGACCAAGGTGATTATAATGCCTTGATCTGATCGCTACTTGTTCTAGAAGTTCAATTTATAATGATCTTGCCGTGGATTGTCCTGTATAAACTACTTAATTTGATTGACTTGAGTGGGTTTCTTGACTACCATGTTTTTTAAAATTTTGATGTTAGAGTAAAAATGAAAAATACTTGGATTAGTTTGTTAGTAGTACTATCGATTGCATTGCAGTCGTTTGCTTCTGTGGCTAATTCAAATGAAAGTCATCAGATTGACTCTCTACATATTCAAACAGAACATTCCCATGATAGTGATGATATTGAACTTTTCGATGAATCATCTGACACTGAACATAATATTAAAGATTGCCATCATTGTGGTCACTGTCAAGGCACTCACACACAGTGGGTTGCCAGTAATAAATCTACACTACAGACCCCTAAACTTATTATTACAAATCAATATTTTTATGCTGATCATGTAGATAAAATATTCACTGAAGAACCTATACGCCCCCCAATCGTTTAATTTAGTTTTAAAGCTATATTCGTAACAAATTTATTCTTAACTAGCGCTTAATGTAGCCTAGTTGGTTTAGTTGCGGCATTTTATTATTAAATTAAGAGATTATTATGAAATTTTTCTCAGCAAAATCTACTGGAATCGCATTATTTATCGGCTTTTCAGCAAGTTTATCTGTTAGTAGCTTCGCTTTTGCTAAGCCAACGCTATCGAGTGACTGGCTCGATCGGCAAATCAATAAACACCCTGATATTGTCTCAGCACGTGAACTCATGAATGCTGAATTTTCCAAAGCACAGGGCAGTAAGTTACCACTTTACAACCCAGAACTATCGACAGGTTACGAGCGTGAAGGTGACGGAAATAATTACAATATTGGTATTAGCCAAACGATTGACTTGTGGGATAAGCAGGCTGTTAATGCTGCTATCGGCGATAAAATATTAACGGCGGCCAGTAAACAATTCACTTATGCGATAGAGCAGAAAAAAGCACAAGCCTTAAAAGCACTTATTAATTGGCAACTTGCCATGGATAAGTCGTCACTTGCTTTTGAACAAGAGCAACAGTTAGAAACCTTGCTTAAAATTGTAACTAAAAGGCAGAAAGCTGGCGATCTTGGTCAGGTTGATGCTGAGTTAACTTTCTTGAATTTGTCGCAAATGCTTAATAAAACGGCCCAAATACAAGCACAGTTAACACAAGCTCAAGCCAAGGTTAATGAGTTGTTGCCTGATTGGCGTCCTGATACACAAGCATATCCAGAGCAGGGCTTAGGCGTTACAAACTTTCAAGTAGCTGAGCAGTGGTTAACGCAGCACCCGCAAGTATTAGCCTCTCAAGCACTGTGGCAAATGCAAAAAAGTAAAGCTCAATATGCCATGCTTGAAACCAAAGCCGATCCTACCATTGGAATTAGTGCCGGAAAAAATGATGTCGATAATGTTGTCGGAGTTACTTTTTCTATGCCGTTAAATATTCGTAATGATTACCAAGCTAATGCCAAAGCACAAAACCAACAAGCTATCGCCGCAGAAGCAAATTTTCGTTCAGTAATGCGTAAGCAAAAGTATTTGATACAGGCAAGTACTGCCTCACTAATCTCTAATAAAAAATACCTTGGCCGTTGGCAACAGTTAATGCAAGGACGCGGCGAACACAGCGCGCAGTTATTGCAAAAACAATGGCAAGTAGGTGATTTAAATACCTCGGATTATTTATTGGCATTACAACAAAGAGCGGAAGGTTTATACGCGGGCATTGAATTACAAGCCCAGTTCAAAATAAGCGAAGTGCAATGGCTACTCGATGTAGGCCAATTAAATGCGGCAACTAAGCTATTAAACTAAACCTATTATATCACTTTACGCGACTTGATGAGCGTGAATTGTTACAGAATTTGGAATTAAAAATGAAAAATAAAATAACTGATAAAACATCTCATAAAATAGTGAAAAAAATAAAACTCATTACCCTAAGTAGTTTATTTACTGGCTTAGCTGTCGTGTCAACTACGGCATTATCATATAACGATGCCGCTCTAGAAAAAACGCCAGCAGTAGAGCAATCCATCGTATTAAAAACTGACCATGATCATGACTCTGAAAGTGAAGAAGTGCATGACGAAAGTGGTCATGAACATGGTAGTGATGAAAGCAAAGACGACCATGCTGCGGAGGAGAAATCTGATGACGGTCATGACCATGGTAGTGAAACAGCGAGTAAAGAAACAGCTGAAGAAGAACATGAAGAAGGCATAAGTTTTAGTCCAGAAAAAATGGCACTCGCCAATATCAAAGTGACTAACTTAAAGCCGGCAATTTTTGCTAAAAGTATCTATGCACCAGGAGAAATAAAAGCGAACGGTTATACCAGTTACATTGTCTCTTCACGTACTGAATCGGTAGTGATCAGTCGTCATGCTATTTTAGGTGAACATGTGACTAAGGGTCAGTCTTTAGTTACCTTATTTAGTGAATCAATGGCCGAAGCACAAGCACAATATCGTGTTGCTTACAGTGAGTGGCAACGAACTAAAAAATTGGGCCTTGGCACCGTCAGTGAAAGCCGCCTATTAGCCAGTGAAACAGATTACATTTCAGCTTATGGTCGATTAACTGCCTTTGGTTTAACCAAAGCAGCCATTAAAGATATTGTAAAAAACAACTCATCAAATCTTGGTGAATATACCTTAGTCGCTCAGCGCTCTGGTGTGGTTTTAAGTGATGATTTCTCTCAAGGACAACGTGTGCCTGCCGGTGAAAAAATCATGGTATTGGCTGATGAAAAAGACTTATGGGTTGAAGCGCGTGTTTCGCCAAATAAAAAATTAAGTCTTCCTATTGGCACCATTGCAAAAGTTGAGTTTGCCGGGCAAGTGCATGTTGCCAAGGTCATTCAAGAAGCACATACCATTGATCCAAGTACGCGTACCCGAATCGTTAGACTGTCGGTTGAAAATACTGATGACAGTTTGCATTCAGGCATGTTTGTTAATGTAAATTTTCAGTTTGATACGCAAAGCCCTGTAATGGCAGTACCAGAAACAGCATTAATGCGTGGTGCCGATGGTGATTGGACGGTATTTGTTGAAGACCATTCTGGTGAATTTAAAGCCGTTGAAGTTGAATTAGGTCAGCCATTAGGCAATTACCGTCAAATTATCGGTATTGAGCCTAATACCCGTTTGGTAACAAAAGGTGCCTTTTTTGTTGCGTCAGAAATAGCAAAAGGCGGATTTGATCCGCACGGCCACTAGGGGAATAAGATTATGTTTAATAAAATGATTGATTGGTCGATCAATAATCGACTCTTAGTAATTATCGCCCTAATTGCTACTATGGCAGGCTCTGTTATGGTGATCCCAAAACTAAATTTAGATGCTTTTCCTGATGTAACCAATGTTCAGGTAGCGGTTAATACTGAAGCACCGGGCTTAGCCGCTGAAGAAGTAGAGCAGTTAATAACCTATCCCATTGAAGCAGTAATGTATGCGTTGCCTGATGTAGAGCAAGTACGCTCTATTTCAAAAACGGGTTTATCGGGTGTTACTGTTGTCTTTAAAGGAGGCACAGACATCTACTTTGCTCGCCAGTTAGTATTTGAGCGTTTACAAGCGGCAAAAGAGTTAATTCCGCAAGGCGTGGGCACACCAGCAATGGGACCTAACACCTCAGGTTTGGGTCAAGTTTTTCAGTATTTGTTAATTGCAGATAAAGATTCTGGTTATGATTCTATGACCTTAAGGAGCTTGAACGATTGGATAGTAAAGTTATTGGTTATGCCGGTAGATGGTGTTACCGACGTCTTATCTTTTGGCGGCAACGTCAGACAGTATCAAGTCAACATTGAGCCAAGTAAATTATTATCATATGAGTTAACGCAAGACGATATTGTTACTGCACTCGATAACAACAATGCCAATGTTGGCGGTTGGTACATGAACCGTGGACAAGAGCAATTAGTTATTCGTGGCACAGGTTGGTTTAATAGTGGCGAAGCAGGTTTAGCTGATATTAGACAAGTACCGGTTAAAACGGTTGATGGTACTGTGGTGACTATCGAAGATGTAGCCAAGGTTTCGCTGGGTAGTGAAATACGCCAAGGCGCAGTTACTATGACGCGCAGAGATGCACAGGGTAACATTGAAAACTTAGGTGAAGTGGTTTCAGGTATCGTATTGAAACGTATGGGCGCAAATACTAAAGCGACAATCGACGGTATAAGTGCACGTATTCCAATGATCAACCAAGCACTACCTGAAGGCGTACGTTTTGAACCTTTCTACGATCAGGCAGATTTAATTACTAAAGCAGTTGATACTGTAGTGCAAGCATTAGCGCTGGCATTTATATTTATCGCTATCGTACTTGCTCTGTTTTTAATGAACTTACGCGCAACCTTTTTAGTGTTAATTTCAATTCCTATTTCAATCGCTATCGCCTTAATGGTGATGTCTTGGATAGGTTTATCGGCAAACTTAATGTCGTTAGGTGGTATCGCTGTTGCTATTGGTATGTTGGTTGATGGCTCTGTTGTGATGGTTGAAAACATGTTCAAACACCTTAATAGACCTGATTCAACACATTACAAAAGTGCGCAAGCGAGAACGTTAGGCACAGATGCTGATCCCCACGATGTAGAACATGATAAAGAAGGCATTCCTCTACGATTAAAAGAAGCAGGAAAAGAAGTTGCACGCCCGGTATTTTTTGCTGCCTCTATTATTTTAGTGGTATTTACACCGTTATTTAGCTTTGAAGGAGTGGAAGCTAAATTGTTCCAGCCGATGGCTATCAGTATTATTTTAGCGGTTATTTCGGCTATTTTAGTGGCACTGTTTGTGGTTCCAGCCTTAGCAACCTTTATGTTTAATAAAGGCGTTAAAGAAAGAGAAAGTTTTGTCTTAAAACCATTAGATAAGCTTTATCGAAAAGGCCTCAAAGCCGCGATGAAACACACGAAAGTAGTTATTATTGCTTCATTATTGTTACTTGTGGGTGCAGCATCTTTAATACCTCAAATAGGGACTGAATTTGTACCAGAATTAGAAGAGGGTACCATTAACCTAAGAGCAACATTAGCGCCATCAGCAAGTTTAGAAACAGCCTTGTCGGTTGCTCCAATTCTTGAAGAAAAGTTAATGGAGTTCCCCGAAGTTGAATATACCCTAAGTCGAATTGGACGTGCTGAAATCGGCGGTGATCCTGAACCAGTTAATAACATCGAAATTTACATTGGCTTAAAACCTGTTTCAGAATGGACAAGTGCCAAAAATCGCGTTGAATTACAAGGTTTAATGGAAGAGAAACTTGAGCAATTCCCAGGGTTATTACTTAACTTTTCACAGCCCATAGCGACTCGTGTAGATGAATTACTGTCAGGAGTTAAAGCGCAACTTGCCATTAAATTGTTTGGACCAGAATTAGATATGTTGGCGAGCAAAGGTCAAGAAATTGAAGCGGCAATCAAACAAATTGATGGCGCAAGAGATGTAGCCTTAGAGCAAATCGCTGGTGAAGCACAGTTAGTGATTAAACCGAAAAGACAGCAATTGTCACGTTTTGGTTTGTCAGTTGGCGATGTCATGGAAGTGGTTAAAAACGGTATCGGTGGCGTTAGCGCTGGCCAAATAATCAATGGTAATGAACGTTATGATATTTATGTTCGCATTGAAGAAAAATACCGTGATAACCAAGAAGCTATTGCAGATCTGAGAATACAATCACCTACGGGTGCTTGGGTACGTTTAGGCGATATTGCTACCGTCAGTTTTGAATCTGGCCCACCACAAGTGCGACGTGATGATGTACAGCGACGCGTGGTAATTCAAGCCAATGTTCAAGGTCGAGACATGGGAAGTGTTGTTAGCGACATTCGTGCAGTTATTGATAGCAAAGTAGATTTACCTGCAGGTTATTCTGTAGTGATTGGTGGTCAATTTGAAAACCAACAACGTGCGCAGCAGCGACTATCAGTGGTAGTGCCTCTATCATTGGCACTAATTGCCTTGCTACTTTATTTCGCCTTTGGCTCTGTTGGTCAAGCGATGCTTATTTTAGTGAATGTACCCTTGGCCGTTATAGGTGGTATTTTCTCACTGTATATTTCAGGTCAATACTTGTCAGTGCCAAGTTCAGTCGGCTTTATCACTTTGTTTGGTGTCGCCGTGCTTAATGGTGTAGTCATGGTAGAAAGCATTAACCAGCTGGTAAAAGATGGTATAGACACCTCAAAAGCTGTTTTTGATGGGGCAGTATCTCGTTTACGTCCAGTATTAATGACCGCCATTACTTCTGCGTTAGGTTTAATTCCAATGCTGATGTCCAATGGAGTTGGCGCTGAAATTCAACGACCACTGGCGAGTGTTATTGTTGGCGGTTTGGTTACTGCAACGTTACTCACCTTGTTTGTGTTACCGGTTTTATATGCTTGGTTCTCAAAAGCCAAAATCAAAGATCTTAGAGACTAACGCGCTAGATAACTTAGTGACTTACTCATTAACTTACAAATTAATAAAGTAAGTAACTAATTTGATAGCACTATAAATCGCTACTAGCTAAGCTCTTGTCAAAAGCAGGGCTTAGCCAGTCATTTTCACTCGATGCAGAGATTCAATAGTAGGCTTTTATTAGCTTCGAATTTTTGCATCCTAAATTTAGGGAATAATGATGAAAAAGCTGTCGTTTTTCAATTATTCGCCAAACCTCCTTATTATCGCCACCGTGCTATTTATTATAGTGACGGGCAATTCTACATTTTTTGAACAAGTTAATTCGGTATACCCGTGGCAAGATAATCAAGGTTTTATTATCGCGCTGACTCTTGTGGTAATGAGTGTATTAACCATTATTGTGTCATTTTTCAGTATTATCATTCCCGTTCGAATAGTACTGAGCAGTCTTTTACTCTTATCTGCCATGGCTGGTTATTATACCGATAGCTTTGGCACCATCATTGATAATGTAATGATTCAAAACATTGCTGAAACGAATATCGATGAAGCAACTGACTTACTGTCATTTGAGTATTTTTTAACTGTTTTGTTGTTAGCCATAGTACCTATAGCTTGCCTTTTTATGGTCAAAATAGATAAATCGTCATGGACAAAAAACTGTTGGCTACAAATAAGTAATACCATCATGGCACTTGGTGTAATTACTGTTTCACTTTATATTTTTAGTGCTCAATTCACTAATTTCTTTAGAGAACACAAGCCATTAAGATTTTACTTAAATCCTATCTATCCCATTTACTCTACGGGATTTTTCCTCAAGGACGTGCTTGAACAGCAAGAAAATAACGAATTTTTAATGGTAGTAAACTCTGCCAATGATATTGATAAAGAGTCGCATAAAAAACTCTACATTGTCATTGTCGGTGAAACTGTCCATGCGGGTAATCTTTCTATAAATGGCTATAAACGAGAAACTACACCATTATTAGCTCAAAGAGATGATTTAATTAGTTTTGATAAATTCTATGCTTGTGGCACATCAACCGCGATTTCGGTCCCTTGTATGTTTTCATTCGATAACCGAGAGTCATTTGATAATAAAAAAGCACGGCGAACACAAAACGTATTAGATGTTATTTCCAAAGCCGGGGTAAGTGTCCTTTGGCGAGACAATAACTCTAGTTCAAAAGGCGTCGCAGATCGTGTCGAATACCAAAATTTCAAATCACCTGAGCTAAATTCAGTGTGCGATATAGAGTGTCGTGACATTGGTATGTTAGACGGTTTACAGGGGTATATTGATGATCAAGAAGGTAGTGTACTCATAGTGCTTCATCAAATGGGCAACCACGGCCCGGCATATTACAAACGATACCCCAAAGACTTTGAGAAGTTCACTCCTGCCTGTCAAACAAGCGAACTCTCCGCCTGTGAAACTAGCGAAATTGTTAATGCGTATGATAATGCCATTCTCTATACCGATTACTTTATCAATGAAACCATTAATTTATTAGAAGAGAACAATACCAACTTTGAAACTGCCATGTTTTATATTGGCGATCATGGTGAATCGTTAGGTAAGAACGGACTCTACTTACATGGTATGCCTTACATGCTGGCGCCTGAAGAACAGACTCATGTACCTTTAATTGCTTGGTTCGGCTCTTCATCACACGTTGATATGGAAAGTACGGTCAAACAAAGTAAAAAAGAAAGTTCTCACGATGCTTTTTCTTTTTCTTTACTACATGCGTTAAATATCAGCACAGATATGTCATTGCCTGAAAAAGCGCCATCACCACTATTTGTTATGCAAGAGGAAGAGTAAATGTCAAATAATAACCATACGCACAGCCATGCACATAACCATGACGGAAAATTAAGCATGGCAGTATTTATCAATATTTTACTTACTGTGGCCCAAGTTATCGGCGGGGTTTTATCAGGTAGTTTATCCTTGATTGCTGATGCGCTTCATAACCTCAGTGATGCAGGCGCTATCGTTATTGCGATTGTTGCGAGAAAAATTGCAAGAAAACCCGCTAATAGCCAAATGACTTTTGGTTTTAAACGGGCTGAAATTATCGGGGCATTAATCAACAGTACTACCCTTATTATTCTTGGTATATATCTCATTTATGCCGCAGTTGAGAAGTACTTTAACCCTCAACCTATTGATGGTTGGATTGTTGTTTGGATTGCGACAATAGCCTTAGTGATTGATTCCATAACCGCGTGGTTGACTTATCAAGCAGGCGCGAAGAATAACTTGAATCTCAGAGCGGCATTTATTCATAATTTATCTGATGCCTTTGCTTCTGTCGTTGTCATTGTTGCGGGTAGTTTGATCATTTTATATCAATGGTATGTTGTCGATTTATTGGCAACCATACTTATCTCGGTTTATGTGGTGTACCACGGTATTATTTTAGCTAAGCAAAGTATTCGTATTTTAATGCAAGCGGTCCCCGTTGATATCGATATCGATAAGATTTGTAAGGATATCGAATCAATGGAGAATGTTGAAAAAGTAAGACACATTCATGTGTGGCAATTAGATGATAGCGAAGTGTATTTAGAAACCAGTGTTAACTTAAAAACGATGGAACAATTCCAAGATCTTAAGCCAATTAAAGATTTGCTCGCAGCTCAATACGGTATTCACCACTCGACCATAGAAGTGGTAGTAGGGAACACCTTGCAAATGGAGAATTGTTTTGAACTTGAGTAAACACCTGCTTTATTCAATGTATGCATTAACGCTTATTGCTTTTTTATTTGAAACAACAAATAGCGATATTTGGCTTCAAAATTTGTTATTCAATGCATCCAACCAAACGTGGTTAATTGATAAATATGAAGAGCCTTATCGTTTTATTTTTTACTTGTTGCCTAAATACAGCATTATTTTGTTGGCACTGTCGCTCATTGCTTTTTACGTTATCGCTTGTAGACGCAAGTACTCTAAGCACTTTCAAAAGCGATTATTAGTGGTTATTTTCTCTTTGATGTTAGTGCCGTCAGTCATCGGCGGTTTAAAAGCAACAACCAATGGTGCTTGTCCTGCGCAGCTTGAACTATATGGCGGCGATGTCCCTTATGTTAAGGCGTTTGAATTAATGCCTGAATCGTTTGAGTCAACTAAAAAGTACAAGTGCTTTCCTGCGGGTCATGCCAGCGGTGGTTTTGCCTTAATGTCATTATTCTTTTTGTTTTATCGTCCGAAATACCAATGTATTGCGATAGCGTTTGCTGTTTCTACTGGCTGGATTATGGGGAGTTATAAGATGGCGATAGGTGACCATTTTTTAAGTCACACACTAACAACGATGACGTTGTCATGGTTAATCATTTGTTTGATAGCCGCGGTAGTGTTTCGTACCTTACACTTTCCTAATTCCAAACCTAATGCTAAGAATAGCCAACAGGAGCCAATCAATGGGTACTAAGCAAAAGCCGACGGGAATAAAACGAATATACCTAGCAGCGGGGCATTCACTCAGAGCGTTTAAATGGCTGATAGCAAATGAAGCAGCGTTTAAACAAGAATTCTGGCTGTCAGTTCTTCTCGTTGTGGGCTGTTTATTCTTTCCATTTTCACTTTTTGAGTACGTGATTCTTTGGTGCGCTTTATTATTCGTATTGTTGGCAGAAATCTTCAATACCGCTATTGAGGCAGTAGTCGATAGAATTGGCGCGGAAATTCATCCGCTGTCAGGTTTAGCGAAAGACTTAGGCTCTTTGGCTGTGATGGTGAGCGTTATCATCGCAACTTTAATATGGGCTGGTGTATTTATTCAGCACTTGAGCTTATGAAGTGTAAATGTTATTAGAATGTATATAGCTATCAAATTCCTTATGAGTTGGATAACAAAAGGCAATATTGAGGAATTTAATGAACGCGATGCTATTACAACTATTAAAAAGCTAGAGCTTAAAAGGCAGCAATTAAAGTCTGAAGGCAATGGTAAAAAATTATCAACTGCAGAACTTAAACTGTTACTTTCTGCATACAATTACACTGGTAATGAGAAGCTATCTAATAAAATAGCTACAACCTTGATTGAAAGGCGTAATAACCGCGCAGAACAAGCATCCAGCAAAGAAGAAATAGATATTGCGAATAAACTGACTATAGATAATTTAGATATTCCATATTAAAAAGCATATTACATATTTTTGGTATGTGCTCTCAATAACACCAAAAATATGTAATGTAGACCTATTTTTAATAACTTCCCATAAAATACGACGAATATAGCCCTACAAATAAATAAAACACCAAGAATATGTTATGTACATACAAAGGTACAAGCTCTCAACACCAAAAATATGTTGCGTACATGCAAAGATATAAGCTCTCAACACCAAAAATATGTTACGTACATACAAAGATACAAGCTCTCAACACCAAAAATATGTTACGTACATACAAAGATACAAGCTCTCAACACCAAAAATATGTTACGCATATACACAAATACAAACTTTCAACCTCAGAATTGTGTTAAATATATTAAAAAAGAGCTTAATCTATCATTTTGCATGCTAGCAATGAGACATATACTATAAAAATAGTGTATGTCGTCAGAACCTTATTCTAAAAAAGAACACCAAATATATGTAATCTAAACACCAAATATATGTAATCTAAACACCAAATATATGATCCGAAACACCAAATATATGATCTAAAACACCAAATATATGATCCGAAACACCAAATATATGATCTGCTATTGTATTTTTATCTTTTAATAACAATAACTTACAGACACCTATAGTTCTTATAGATCTTATAGTTTTAATAGATTTAATAGAATTAATAGGTACTGTGGATATGTGAATAAGTTAATGACGATTCTAACGAGTTAATTGGATCAACATCTTACTAACTCATTGGTGAAATAGTTAATAATCAAGACTAATTACTCTATTAAGCTACTATTAAAAAGAATTAAGCTTTAAAAACACTATGGAGTAACTAAATATCTGATCTTTGAAGCACCCCTTGATAAATCAAGGGGATTCTTGTCGTCAACGGTTTAAGCATTGTGATACTAGATCACTTTAGACTTCTAAAACCTCTTACAAGGTGAGCGTCTAGCGAACTACACCTATGTTTTAAAATTCCAGGGTAACAAGCTGTCGATATCGGGCTCAGGCTGGCA
>NZ_JBEOOE010000045.1:0-20333 GCF_040308885.1 Pseudoalteromonas sp. 120-MNA-CIBAN-0494 | reverse complement strand
TGCTATACCGAACTTTATCAGATCAACCGGCCAAGATAATTGTCGCTAGACCGGCCACCGTAATTGTCGCTTAATAGGCGAACGTAAAATCAAATTCCTCGAGCGATTTTAATGACGGAAACCCAGCCATACGTGTAAACATAACCTGTTTACGTTGATGCCGGTGCTTCTGCTCGCTTTGCAGTATGCGTTCTAGAAACTGTAAATAATCCCATTCTTCTTTTGCTGCTTGCTGCGCTAGCGCTGTTGCGTTCGTTTCAACACCAGCGAGTTGAAGCTCCTCTGTTAGCTCATGCAAACGTGCTAATTGTAAGTTCATAAAGCCTCCGAAAACTGCGCGTAAATGTTTAAATCATGATGTAACGGTTGAGTCTCGAAGGACATATCAAATAAAGGCATGCTCACTTCTGCCGGCTGTGGTGGTGCAACAGGTTGGAGCGGGGGTAAAGATTGAAGGTATGTCTGCTCTTCTTTTAATCTATCTGCGGGTTTTACTTTTATTGTGTCGTGAATACGCTGGTTAGCCACTGTGTTCAACCAGTTAATGACTTCAACATTGGCAGTTTCAACGTCCAAAGTAAGTTCAAGGGCAGATAATTTAGTGGCCAATGGCTGATAAAAGTTATCGCGCACATAGCGTACCATTCGCTCTACTTTGCCTTTTGTTTGCGGGCGGTAGGGCTTACATAGCTTTGGAATGAACCCCATTTCTTTACTAAATTGGTAAAAATGCTGATTAAAGCGGTGTTTACCCTCACCGTAAGCATCACGCTCTATAACAACGGTTTTCATGTTGTCATACCACACTTGCTGTGGAATGCCTTGGAAATACTCAAAGGCTTGGCGATGACATGCTTCGAGCGTTTCATAGCGCATGTTGTCAGTAATCGCGACAAACAATGCACGGCTATAGCCTAAAACAGCGACAAAGGCATGCAGAGGTGATTTCCCACCTCGCATTTGGCCCCAATCAACTTGCATTTGTTTACCTGCTTCTGTTTCAAAGCGAATAATGGGTTGGGGCTCAACGCTCCCTCGATATTGATGCAGGTATTGACGTAGTAACGATATTTCTCCGGTATAGCCTTGCTCTTTAATTTCCCTGAGTAAAACAACGGCTGATAAGTGTATTGGAGCAGCTTTAGCTAACCGAGAATGCAAATATGGTTTAAAGGCCTCTAATTTTGAAATACCCGTTTTACGAGTAGCATAATGCGGCTCGTCAAAATCACCCTGAAGGTATTTTTTAACGGTGTTACGCGATATGCCTAACTGTTTAGCAATGGCTCGTTGAGACATGCCTTGCATGGCTAAGACTTTTATTTTCATGAACTCTTCTTTTGAAATCATGGTGCTTACCGAAAAGCACCAGTGTTAAGTTAACTGGATCAGATTTCAATTGTTGAAGTGGATCATTTTTGCATTGCTGGTAACATCTAAACAAGCTAACCTGAAGAAAGGAGTCATAGATATAACTAAAGTGGGTCTAAATTCAAAATACTGTAGCGCTACACAAGGCAAAAAGGGTTTTAATTAAGAAATTCCAATAAAGATTTCCTGTAACCTTATAAACTAAATACACTGTTACCACATTCAATATTTGATGGTTCTAACCCAGTTCAATCACAATCTATGATTGGAATATCTGACCAGCGGGTTGTGTAATGGGGCGATAAAAAAGCCCGTTTCATGTTCCATGATTTTGTGAGCTTTTCACTTCCTAAAGATAAAGTGCCGACCCCATAACGTTTATTTATAGCATCCAAACACGCCATTACTTCTGGGTTATCTTTACTTACAGAAAACATATCTGCTTGTTGAAATAACTCACCTTCTAATTCTATTGCGCCAATACCGCAGCGATAAAAGCGCGTGTTAGCCTTAAAAATATCATCAATAACATCTGAAACAGCATTGGCTATAACACTGGTATCTGATGTAGGTATAGGAAAATCATAGAGCAACGATTTCTTATAATACACGTCTTCGTGTGGCGAGCTTGCAGCGAATATCACGAGTCGTTTTGCTAATGACTGCTGTTTCCTTAGTTTGCTGCCAACAATCGCTGCGTGTGTTACGAGGGCTGATTTTAATGTATTTAAGTCACTTACTCTTTCGCCGAAACTTCTCGTTGAGTAGATTTCTTTTTTATTCTGTTTTACTTCATCCCAACTTAAACAGGCGATGCCGTTAAGCTCACTCACAGTCCTCTCAACAACAACGCTAAACATACGTCGCATTTCTTTAGGGTTTTGATTCGCTAAATCCCATGCACTTTTAATTCCCATCACCTTGAGTTTTTTACCGAGTCGAGAGCCAATACCCCAGACATCGGTAACATCCATACGCATAAGGACTTCCTGCCGTGAGATATCATCATTAATAACAGCAACCCCGTTATAACCAGAGAGTTTTTTCGCCGCATGGTTGGCTGCTTTAGCTAACGTAGGCGTAATACCAAAGCCGACACCAACAGGCAAACCAGTTTCGCGCCATACAGCTCGTCGTATTGTGTGTCCGTAGTCAGCCCAGTCATTAATAATTCTAGAAAAACCAGTAAAACGTAAAAATGACTCATCAATACTATAAACATAATGGTCATCACAAAAACGATTTATGACCGTCATCATTCTTTCACTCAAATCAGCGTAGAGTTCATAATTTGAAGAGCGCACAACGACATTATGCTGCTCTAAATAGGGTCTAATTTTGAAGTAAGGTTCAAATTTCGGGATATTAAGCTTTCTAGCAATAGGGCATATGGCACAAATACACCCATCGTTATTTGTTAGAACAACAACAGGTTTAAAGCGAATGGATGGGTCAAATACCTTCTCCGCACTGGCATAAAATGCCACTGCATCTACGAGGGCAAACATCGATTCACCTCAGCTTTATTTCTGTGTAGGCGGATACTAGCAGTAACGACGCCTTCGAGCTTAAAGTCGTCATCATTAGAGATATAAACAGACTTATAATCTTTAGAGGCAGAGATAAGTAAGCGTTTCGATTTATCTATGATTTTACAAACAAACGAACCGTTATAACTAGCAACAATAATATCGCCGGTACTTACATCCTCAGCTCTATCAATGACTAGTAAGTCACCATCGAATATTCCTACTTCTTGCATGGATTGCCCAGAAGCGATACCAATAAAAGTAGCATTCGGGTGTTTAATGATTAGTTCATCGATTGAAATACCGAGCTCTACATATTCTGCGGCAGGAGATTCAAAGCCGGTAATGCCTGCTTCTATAAAAATTGGAATAACGAACATACACACCTCAAACACTGTTTATATATACAGTTTAATTTAAGGTTTAAATTATGCCAAGGTTCTTTTTGTGAGACGATAGTTTTATTAGAGCTGATATAAGCATGTTTTAGGCTTAAAGATGAAAAACCCCTTTAATAACAATTAGTAAAATTACCATCGGTTTGTTAAAATTTCACAAAGGAATTATGAGCTTACTCAAAGCTTATTTTAATTATGGAATAACTTACTAATGACTTTAGTTAAAAACACTATTGCATCTTTTCTAATACTTAGCGTTATTACTGGCTGTTCAGCCTCTAGACACGCCATCATTGCCGGTGACTCTGAATTAACAGATGCTCAAGTGTGTCGAAACTACCTTGATGATAAAGATATCCTCGCTAAAAGTTATACCACCGAAAATACTGATGAAGCGAACTATATCTTCGCGCTTAACAGAGAAGTTAAATATAGAGCACTCACTCAATACAAATGTGAGATATTAGCTGCACAAGACAGAAAAGAAATCGCTCAAGGCGTTGTTGCTGCTGTCGTTGCGGTAGGTGTCGTCGTTTTAGCTGTTGCTGCGGCAGGAGCTGGCGGGTCAAATAACTATTCTTCTGGTTATGCATGGGACCAGTTTTATGATGGTAACTACAACTTAGTCTAGCGCTGTCGAGATAAGTCTACGGGCCAATTTGCATATAACAGCGCTTGCTCTGGACAGTATCAAAATGACAATACATGGACTGGGAAGTAGCTTTCCCATTAAATTTTAAAAGCATAATATTTGAGTTCTACAAATTAAAATTATCAGTCACCACAAATGAGATCTAGCTTATTAACTCATTTATTATATGTGACATATTTAAACCGAAATAGGTACCAAGAATCATAATGAAAGCATCCACAATTTCACTGTTAGCAACACTTATTTTCTCAGCTACCTCTTCAGCAAATCAAGAAATCGACTCATTTAGCAAAGCTAAACGACTTCTAGAAAAGCAGGTTTATAACAATCACCGCATTACACTTTATTGTGGAGCGACATTTGACGCTAGTAAAAGAGTAACCGCACCGGAGGGCTTTTCTACAACAAAGTACATCAAACGAGCAGAAAAAATTGAATGGGAGCACGTTGTTCCAGCAGAAAACTTTGGTCGTACTTTTAGCGAATGGCGAGATGGCCATAAGCAGTGTGTAAATAGTAAGGGGAAGTCATTTAAAGGTCGAAGGTGTGCTGAAAAAGTAAATACAGAATACCGTTTTATGCAAGCTGATATGTTTAACCTTTATCCGGCCATGGGCGCTGTGAATGCTCTGAGAAGCAATCATAACTTTACTATGCTTCCTGCGGCTAAAAGCGATTTTGGGCGTTGTGCGATGAAAATTGATAACAGCAAAGCTGAGCCACCTGAAATGGCTAGAGGGCAAATTGCGCGTACTTATCTGTATATGGAGAACACCTATAAACGATACAGCATGAGTAAATCACAACGCCAGCTAATGAATGCGTGGGATAAAATGTATCCTGTAGATGCTTGGGAATGTACTAGAGCAGAAAAAATTTCAAAGCTACAAAAGAATCAAAATGATGTAGTAAAAAGTCGCTGTGAGAGTAGAGGCCTTTAAACATATCATCTTAATCATGATTTATGAAAGCTTAGAATTAATAATCAATTTAGTGATCAACGTGAAACCCTCAGCTTTTATTAGTTAGTTTTTAATTCAGAATGAGCAGCTTTGAGCGATAACCGGTCAGTCAAAAGTTTTGATATCTGAAGTCATATTTGACTCTCGGCTTTTCCAACTTTGAGAAAAAACAGAAACTGAAAAATCCAACGCTATTGTTGGCTTGGGGGCCACTACTTTTAAAGCAATGGCTGGACAAAGTAAAACAGCCTTTAAGGCCTATAAAGCGTTTGCCATTGCCCAAGCTGTTATAAATACATACCAAGGTGCAACTGTAGCCTATACGTCTTTGGCCCTTATTCCTATTGTAGGGCCTGTTTTGGGTGGTGTTGCAGCTGCGGCAGCAGTGATGATGGGTTTACAACAAGTACGCCAAATCAAAGCCCAACAACCGGCGGGGATTGCACACGGTGGTTTAGACTATGTGCCGAATGAATCTACCTATGTATTACAACGTGGTGAGCGTGTATTAAGCCCTAAACAAAATACTGAAATCAGCCAAATAGCGAGGCGTTATAACGCAGGCGGTGCGGCTAATGATGGTGCCGGCTCTGGTGGTGTAAGTATACATATAACCAACCAAATTACTGTGCAAGGCGGTGCTAATGAGCAAAAATCGCAATCCGTTGGCTAAGACATAGCACGCCAAGTTGTGGTGGCTAACATTCAAGAAAATGGGGCGATTATTCGTGCAGTACGTGGTGCAGCTTAGTTGTTAAGTGGTTGAGATTGGTGTAAAAAGGAGTTTTAAAGCGAGGGAATGTTGATGAGTAAAAAAGACAGCGATTTATTTATTGGCTACTGTGTATTGGGCTTAACTTTATTGGCTATAGCAGGGGTTATAATTACTTACAGTATACACTTTCCTTATTTTACGTGGGAAATCCCAAAAAACCTTACTGAGCATCATGCAGCGAACTGGTCTACTACTGCTTCAATTATTAATGGGCTATTAACTCCAATTTTACTACTTGCGAGCGTTATATTGATTTGGCTCACGTGGATATCTAGCAAAAAAGAGTTTCAAAAAAACAATAATACTTTAGAAAATCAAATCAAGAGTCAATCAATGAGGGATGATTTATCAATTTTTGCCAGGAGAACAAGTCAGTTGAATGAGAGGTTTACTGAAAAAAAATATAGTATTAATACTGATGACATTTTCTCATTAAGCAACCTATTGCTATCTACTCTAGACCAGTCAATATTAGTTAAAATTTATAGCAATATTTCTGATGAATTTAAAAATGACTATGTTCAAAATAAGCAACTCGATCCTTTAACAAATACATATATGTGTGTTTTAAAATATCTAAGCCAGTATAACTTTTCCTTGAACCAAATATTGGCATCCTCGCATGCTAAAGTTAAATCTGAAGTGGAGCTTTATCGTAACTTAGAACATCGTGTAGGCTACCCTAAAGAAATTGCTCGTTATCTTATTTGTTACATCTTATACCAAGGGGAAAATAAAATTAGAGAATTTGTGATGTTTGACTTACTAATAAAAAAAATAGAAGAAGCAAATAAAATAAATAAAAACAGATATGTTGAAGAGTTTTATTACAATTTCGAATCAATTGTTGCTGAACAGCTTATTAAACTGACTTATGAAAACTCTGAAAAAACTTTGAATGTAATAAAATTAATTGATTAACAATTGAGCGAGAAAGTTTTAAATGACTAAACAAGAAGCTTTACAAAGAAAAGAGAGTGAGTTTCTCAAGATCATAATGATAATAGCGCTAAGTGTACTTTTAGGTGTTGGCAGCACATTCGGATATTTTTTTGAATTTTCGCCATCTAGAGAATTTAAAACTTGGGTTGATACTGCGACAATATTCACAGGCGTTGCAACCCCAATTTTGTCTACTGTGTCTGTTTTTTTATTGTATTTTGTTTGGAAGGATAATCGTAGAGAACTCGCAGCTACCAAAAAGGCACTTACAGAACAGTCTGACACGCAGAATTTTAGAGTTATAAAGGATGCTGTTTTTGAAATTGCATATCAAGCAAAATTACGCCTTCAAAATGATGTTGAAATTCTCGAGACTGATAATAGGATAGAGTTTGTTAATTTGGATCAAGGAACACGGAATGTAATTGATGATTATTACCTAGAAAATATGAAAACAATACCTTTTGAAGAGTTCCTCTTCAGTTACTTTGTGTTTACCAAAGTCAAACCTATTGAAAAAAATAAAAAGAATCTACAGCATATTGATATGTTGTATTCTGAAGAAACTTTTTATTTTATTGATAAAATTAAATCCATCGCGATGTTTATGATGAAAATAAAAAGTATTGAATATAAGAGTATTCTTGAAATTACTTTATTTTCTAAACTAACCATCTTTTCTTGGTTAATGTTCACTGAGATAGCTTTCCACTTATATAAAACAGCTAAGGAAGAAGAGAGAAAATATTCTGAGCTTGTATTTCTCGAGATAGCTGGTTTAACATGTAGGCAAATGAAAGAAGTTTATTGGCTTGATTCATTATCTGAACAAGTACTTTCAGAGCTAAAAGAGCGTAAGCTACTTTAACTATGTAAACCCCTTTCCAGCCGAAAGCTCGCCCACTAAATTTTATACTCGTTACCAGTGTTTTATTATGAAACTTGGTAACGATGCAATTACTCCCCTTATCCAAATGACCTAAGCTCTCTAACTTTACGTTAGTGCCCAATAGCCAATCCCATTTAAACAAAGCCAATAACGCCACTGAGGTTTACCACCTTGAAGGCGCCTATTGGGAGTTTGAAATAGAGCTTGCCAATGTTCCTGAAGCTCCGAAGATCCGTGCCTCTAACAACACGCACAGAGCTGTCATTCGGCTCTAAAGCGTTTTTGTCCAAAAGTGAGTTTCAATCTTTGTTGTCACAATTTTTCTTTGGATAGGCACGTTGATTGAATCTAAGTTTTGATCTTTATTGTCATACATACCTTCTATTGACACGAAAGGAACGGACTGGGAAGGCAAAAAAGTTTCAAACATTATTGTCTTCCGACATCAAATCAATTTACTAACCTCTAAAAGTGATGGCTTCTTGTTAAATTAACCAAAGGGACAGATATTGGCTTCAGATATTGCAGTCTGATGACTATGCGCATCACGCCCTAAGGCACTTTACTTTTAGGCGTTATATCCATATTCGAGCCTGTTTACGGTATTTTTAATTAATTCACGGCCAGCTATAGTATCTATAAATGTTAAAGGTTTTTTAGAGTCGAATTGGAGTGAAGGGGTATTTAACCAAATATTAAAACGTTCTATATTTTCAAAGTAATCAAGACAAAAAGAGTAGACTTTTGCAATTTCAAATGTACTTTCACTTAAAGTGGTATTTAAAGGCTTTAATTCTTTTTTATAGCGTAAATATGAGCTATTGCTAGTTCTAATAGCTGAAGAAAATGCTCGTATACCCCAGCCTAACTCTATTCTTAAACGCTCAGCATTTTTGATATCTACACCTTGATGTATAAAGTTAATTTGCTCTAGATGACTTGATTTTTGACTGATCTTTCTATTGGTTAAAATCTCTATAAAGTCTATTTTTTTATGAATTTCTGAGAAGCTATACATAGCAACACCTTAAATTAAGTTATATTTCCTCGCGTAACTGAAATCGATGTTACCTGTAGAGGTCTACTTAAGGTAAATTCTAGCGTATTTACCGCAATTCACTTAACCCCAAAGCAATAGCCTCTTGCTGAAAGCGGCCTGATATATTAATAATTCGCTCATAGGCACCGGTTAAAAAATGCTCCTCTGTCGCTTCAGGCCTATTGCTCATAACTGGCTGATCAAAAAAGTCAGCAAAGTTATCAAAATCAAACTGAGCTTTGGAAGGTTTTTTACTTTGTTTATTAAAAGTAATATCTCTTGAGTTTTTATCTGAAATGTCTTCTGCAGTAGCTTCAATTTTTTCAAACTTAACTACATCAGCTTCTAATGGAACATCTTGATTAACTCTATACGCGTATTCTAAAAGTTTAGGCTCGGCAGGCATATACATAATGGCTTCTTGGTTTTTAGAGTTAGTAACCCTTAGTATACGACCCAATATCTGCCTAAAATGCATTTCTGTTTTTATGTTTGTAAGATGACAGCAAACCTGCAAACGAGGGATGTTTGTACCTTCGCTAATCATACCAACAGAAATAATCCATTTACTGTGCGCATGTCTAAACTGCTGAATAATACTTGTAGGTTCACTTTCTCGGTAGGTCACTACAACGCTATCCTCGTCAAAGTAAGTCCGCATTAATATAGAGATTTGATGGGCATGCTCAACAGATGCCGCAACAATCAATCCCGCTGCATCGGAGTTTTTCAATCTAATTGAAGTCAGCTTTTTTTGAGCGGAAGAAATCATGTATTTTATTACCGCTTCATTTTCAATAATTTCTTGATAAGAAACGCCAGAGTCGTTTAATAACGCTTTAAAGCAGTTAAATGTTTTGGTTTCAGCGTCATCTACAACTGTAATGCGGCTATTATCAACAGCTATTATTTGTGGAACCCGACAAACATTATCTCCAATAGCCTCAGAAAGCCCGTAAACATAGTCACACGCTATTTTGTTGTTAGGCTGCTGATATGATGAAAGAACAATAGGAGCAGCGTCAGAGCGCCAAGGAGTGCCTGTTAAAGCTAATGTGCATTGTGCTTTATTTTGAATGTTAAGTATTATCTGCTCACCCCACGCATTAGCATTATCAATATTAGAGCCTGCACAATGATGAATTTCATCAAATATTACAAAAACTCGATATTGTTCAAATAGCTGCCAAAAGTGCACATCTAAATACTGTAAGCTTTGATACGTTAAAGCTCTACCTTTAGCGCCAATAAGCCCATCAAATCGTTCATTCGTTTTTAGCTGTAAGCTTTCCTTAAAGTCTTGAGATACAATCGAAGACGGGGAAAAACAAATAATTAAATCGACCATATTATTTTTTAATAACTGGTTAGCTAATTCCGAAGCCATCAAAGTTTTACCCGCCCCAGGAGTTGCCAAGGCTAAAAAGTGGCTATTGCCGTTCTGGTATTGTGTAAGCGCTAAATTAATACATTCGGCTTGCCATAGTCTTAGTTTCATATTTTATCTAATGCTTCGTTTTGCTTCAGTAAGCCTTCGATCGCTCTAATCTTGCCAAGTATTCTTGTATTGTTGTCTCTCGCTTTGTTGTATTGTGGCTGAAGTTCATCTACCAGTTCGGGTGACTCCAAATAAAGCTCTTTATATGCCTCAGACTCCCCCAGATTTAATAATAACTCGGCTTTGTAATGATTTAACTTACCAAGTAACAGTACGTGTTTATTATCAGCTTTTTCTGCAATAGTAATAGACATTGCACTAGCTAAGTGAGTAATTACCTCAACGTTAAAGTTCTCTGTTTTATTGAATCGCGTAAATCCTTTTTTATTTGATACCACCTTTTTTAACCAACCTTTTTTAACAAGCTTGAGTAGTTCGGCATATATACTTCGTCTAACTGCTGTAGGTACTAAAGAAAAATCATTTTTTAATGTTAAGTACGCCGAGCGTACATCACTTGTTGTAAAGTTATCAAAATTTGGTGCAACAATAATTTGAGCTACAAGAGGGTCAAATTTCAAAGTAAATCCTAATAAGCTTCTTATAATAATGGGTATTATAGGGCGTGGTAGTTAAGCGCTCAACATGAAAATCTAATCATTTTACCTTGAGGAAAATCAGGTGAGTGATTTAATTAAATATTTTGGTGAAAAGCTACGTGAAAAACGTAAAGAAGCTGGCTATTCGCAAGAAGGTTTTGCCGCCTATGTCGGTATAGAGCGCGGTAACTATGGAAAAATGGAAAGAGGTAATGTGAATATTAAGCTAGAGACATTATACAAGCTAGCTAATGCGTTAAATTGTGAATTTGAAGACATAATGCCTCCAAGATTGATGTATAAACTTAGCTTAGATTAATTAAAGTACTGGGCTTTCCATAGTTTGCTTATATAAGCTTAAGCTTTACGCGCACATTCAGCGGTAACTTAGTAATTGCTAATGCTAATTGGTCTGCCGCATTTTGTGCTTCTAAATCTTTAATACGCTTATTTGCTGCTGTTGCATTAGCATTGACTTTAGGCCTAGATAAAGACGCTATACCTGTCCTAGGCTTTGCTATGCGCTCATCTTTACGTTTCATCAGCTCACTGTTGATACCACCACTTCTAGTTCCATCAGCCTCTTCATTACCTTCAAGAAAAGTTAGCAGCTCTTCGGAGTAACTACTAGTATAAAATAATGCTTGAGTTGTAGCTCCTATCGCCTTGGCTACCTCTGATTTCTGCACTTGAAAGGTCTTGTTCGTGCGAAATTTAGAAACTGTTTTGTGCTTATTTATATACGCATACTTTTCTTTTTTTATGCTGTTAATTGTGTCATAAGCCGCAAGCGATGCGTTATCTTCTGAAACCCAACTAGGTAACTCTCTAGTCTTATCTTTATCTTGTCCGACAGATTGAGCGAGCAAGTCGTTAAATTCCATTGCTAACCTCCAATAACTAAAGCATCATCAAGATACTGAATATGATTGTCGTATTTATTGCTGGCGCTATTACGCTTTAATTGCAAAAACTGCTTTTTAGCTTCGCTCACAGTTGATTTCGATTTCATTTTAAAAAACTCTGGAAGCTTCGGATCTTTAAGTATATTCACATGGTTTTCGACATGCAACATGATCCCAATCACATGACCATCATCGACATTACTATTGATGCAACCGAGGCACAATGAAGGATCAGCATTCTGCGCTTGAGGTTCGCTATCTATGGCACACTTGGCTTGCTTCTCCGTGGTACCTCTGACAATACAGTTATTCCAAGCATTAGCGGTTATATCGATGACTTCGGTAGCTGTAAATTGGTCTGCGACTTCGGCTAGCTGCTCTAAGGATAGTACTTTAGTTGCTTTACCAAGACGCCGCATTAGCACATCAAATTTTCCTGCGTATGCACGCTGTTCGTCACGCAATGTCAACATGTGCATTTTGACAATGCTACTTATCACTGCTCGTTTAGCAATATCATGAATATCTTTAAAGTTTTTCAGTCTCAGGTAACGCATAAAAAAGCGCTCATCGAGGTGTTTAAAATGCGAGCGAATAAACCAACCGACATCGCCAGAGTATCTTCTCAGTACTGCTTCTGCCCAGATATGCCTAAAAGCATGCGGTGTAGGGTAAGCACAGTTTTTAAGGACACTTGTCGTACAGGCTCTCACTAAATCCTTCGGCAAATCGGATGGGCTATTGATGGTTAACTCATTTAGCTTTTGTTTCAGAAATGGATCCATCTTCTTCTGCCATATATCAATTTCATCGATATTTAACGTTCCTTTGACAAAACCAAATAAATTATGAGCTGGCTTGCTGTTTTTATTTCTGGCAAACAGACCTGATACTTGTAAGATTGGTAACTCATTAGTCACTTTTTGCATTGTGTGACGAAAGTCCGCCGTATAAGCATTGTCTGGATATGTTTGAGTTAATCTGGTGAATTCCAAACGCTCACCTTCACTTAGTACATCTATTTGTTTTAAGTAGTCTAACCTTTTCAATTCTTTAAATGGAGTGTAGTAATGTACAAAATGAGCCCACATGCGTATCACACGATAAGGAAACATATTCGATGATAGGTGGACATCTGGGGTGATTTTTCCTAAGGAATAGAGACATGGCGCAACGTTACTTTCCCCATTAAAGTAATTGAGCTGAAAGGCAAGCAAGTACGCAGACAAGGTAATTTCACGATCTAACTTAGTCTTACCATTAGTCTTTGGCACAACCCAGTTGAGCATAAAGCGAAACGGGTTGTAAGTGCTATCAAGGATATCTTCGTTGTTTTTAATGGTAATGGCTGACAGTGGGAAATCATATTCGCTGGCTCGCCATCCTGTGAGAGAAAGCATTAAGGTGCAGCCAGAAGCTTCTACATTACCAAGAAGTTCTCGGATTCCATGGCCACCATTAGATTGGAGGATGTTAGCCTGATGGAGTAGCTGCTCTAAATTTTGTTTATTTTTCGGTATTTTCGCCAACAACTGCCTTTTAGTCTCAGTGCAGGCTTTCAAAAACTGAATTAAAGTAATCTGGCGTTTGCCTTTCAAGGTCGCACAATATTGTTTTAATAACGCCTCGGGACCTCGTGGCAATGGAGTGTTTATTAAATCGGTTAACAACATGGTACGCAAGAACTCGAAACTATCAAAGCGATTAGGTAACTCGAGTTTTTTTGATAATAATGCCAACCCCTGCTCACTCAACAAGATTGTTTCCTCATGAACTAGCTGATATTTTTTCTTGAAATAGTCATGAGTTACCCTTTGAATTAACTTACACCTCTCCTTGGTAATTACAAATTGACCCTTTTGTCTGCCGCTGCTTATTAAGAACGGAGCTGTTAAAATATTTCGACCTGTAAGCTCTGCTCCAATATGAGTTATCAGATGCCTTTCAACTTTTAGCCGGCTGCCCATTTGGTGTTCAAATACTTTCTGAATAAGTTCAGGTAACTCTTGTAAACATAAATGCAATGTTTTGGCTAGCGGATAATTTTGCTCAAAATACTCGCTACAATAATCTATATAGTGGCGGCCTATTGCTAGGCCTAAGAAGTTAAATGAGCCTCCAGCCTTATAGTCGGTAAGAGTGAGTCCAGTCACCACTTCGACCGCCGAACTTAGTGCTTTTTTGAGATGAAATTCTGGGATAGGAGATAGTATCCCTTCAATACCATAAAGATCTAAGGCATTTCGTATTTTATCTATACTAATACTAAAAGCAGCTGCATAGGAAAAGCTTGAAAAACGCTGCTTAACCCCTGAGCTTCTTACATCCATCGTCAACAAGTACTGAAACATTGCCTGATAGTTTTCGTTGGATTCCAAACAAATTATCTTTCTCTCAGTGAAAAAGGCAAAAATACGCGTAAGCTGATTAAAGCCTAGAACATAAGCACCAGAGCTACTTGAAGAGGCAGTTGATAAAAAAATAATTTTCGCCAATTCGACACTTGTGATTTGGTACTTATATTCATCAAATACCAACTCTATTGTTTCAATAAATTTGACATAAGGGGAGTCAAATAGTGAAAAATCTAGTGTTCTTACTTCCGTATTATAATTAAACTTCCAAATCATTGAGTCAAATTTAGTGCCATCAATGGGTGTAAGCATCATCAGTTCATCATTTAGATGTTGTAATAATCCGTTACAGTTTGATAAAAGAGGTTTTGCTTGGGTTAATAGCATATCCTTTTCCTTTTAAGTTAATTGGGCAGTAAACAACGGAAGTAGATGAGCCTGATATGTTTTGTACATAACATCCCCTGCTTTTACAGTTTTTTGACTGAAACCTTTTTCGTTTGGTATTTTTAGATTAGATGCATTGAGTATTACTTCTATCCACTCACAAGTGGGTAGCACAGTATATTCAAGAAAAACGGGGTTACTCATAAGCAGTTGTTTGTATGATCTTTTTGCTTCTGTAACGTAATGTTGCATTTGTACATAGGTTTCTGGTGTATCTAGTAAATAAAGGGTATCAGGATAAGCACCCCCATCTGATTCATGTCCTTTAACCATGCCTAACTCATTCACCTTACCTGTAGTTTCTGTAACTAGCTTTAACCGCGATAGCACATCATTCTTCTTATCATTAATGACTTCCAGCGCCTGGGTAAAATCTCCGTTAAATACTAAATCACTGGACGGGCTTAATACATTAATCGCTAAATCATTCATCACCGAGCGGGTTACTCTACCGCAGTTATTTAACCATTCTTGATTCTCTGCTGTCATGTATCTATCACGCTCTATTTCATTTTCATGTGAATTATAATTTACTAGGTGACCGACGCGGTATTTATCTGAACGTGAGTGTATAGACGAATTTTTAACAGCAGCGAGACCAAACCAACTCAAAGAAAGAGGAGTACCGGCTTGAGCAAGAAATGATCCACAGGGATTATCTTTCAAGTTACTCTTATTCCATAAACTCTTTGTAATGCCATGAGACGTCATGGCATTTATACAGTCGAGAAACACCGAGGTTGTGTCGCGTTTACCAAGCTGGTGCAATATTTTGGTATGAATTATAGAGAAGGCTGCCAATTTGAATATGTTGCTAATAAAAGTAAAAGGCCCGCATACTTTTTGCTTATATAAATTGGGTATACTTAAAAGCGTACCATCTGCGTCACTATTCAATGTTTTTCGGCTTATGTAGTTTAATATCGCTTTCCCCTCAATGTCGCTAGTCGCTAGCAAAGGTATCTCTTTGTAGTTATGAGCTCGGCTTTTGTAGTATTCACAGCTAATATGAGTGACAGAGCCATCGTTGCGCTCCATAAAACGAAAGTCGCTTCGTAAAAGCTTGGGTATATCGCTAGGCTGTACCGCTTGCCATGCCATCAACCACATAAAACATATTTGCTCAAGTTCGGTCACTGGTATTGGAGTAATTGGGGTTACCTTACGTGTTTTTTGCTCAGCACGCTCCACTATAGCCATTATGATGTCGTAATTAAACAAAGCTTTGGCTGTATTAGTGACTGTAACAATATCACTCTTAATAGGCTGCTTTACTACCCGCATCCCATTCTTTAAACGCTTTAAATTATCTTCATAAGCACTAGAGTTAGATAAATCAAACAGCAATACTTTTATGCAATCTGGCGTTTCACTGCTGAAATTCTCGCAAAAAATATTAATTAAATGCCTCAGTAGTGCACGTTGGTGGCTTGAATCATCTTTTATCGTGCGTTCTATGCTCAGCATGCCTGTGGTTATTTTATTTTCAAGACAATACAATTCTAGCTCATTAAGTAATTGCTGAGCTTCCAGCATCAGAGCCGCAACTGTAATAGAAAATGAATTCATCAATGCCTTAGGACTTGCAACACGATTGAACAAGTCATTATCCATATATTCACGTAACCACTGCATTTGACCAAAGTAGTTCGTAAGGGTAATTTGTTGAGGCTCGGCCTCTTTCGACAACTTAGTTTTATTAACTATTGTCCGTATATACGCTATTTCTGATTGTGACAGCGTACTTTGGAAACTCTTCAAGCCCAAGCAAACCTTAAGGGTATTTAATATAGCTAAAGCATTTGAAGATTGCGGTTTTACGCGACACTCATTGACTCGAAAGGTTTCGAAATCCTTAACAACTTTCGCTCGGTTGCTATTGTCAATTCTGTGCTCGTTCAGCCAGGGGACAAAGCTTAATATCCCCAGAGATATAAATCTCAATTTTGTAGAGCTGTAATTATTCGAATGAGTTTGCACATCATGTAATACAACAGCAAGGCAACGAAACAACAATTTGGCATCGGCATGTTCGTTGGTGCACTCAAAGATATTATAGGACTGGCGTATACCAAAACTTTTTGGCAGCACAATACGTGTATAAATAATAGGCATTGGTGTGGTTTTTTGTGCGCGCAGGAAGTCCTCTTGTAATAGCTGTTCTTCCGTTAGCATATCCACATCTTCTTGGCCGCTCAATATATCAGTATCATCCATTAGATTAGCCCTTCCATTGACATTTTTTCCCTTGCACTACGTATATATCTTCGCGTTACTGTTAAACCTTTATCTTTACCTGCTAATGAGTGGCCTAGTAGTTCAGCTATTTGAATCATCACTGCACTGTTTGCAGTTATCGCGTCGATTTCATTTCCGATATTTTTTGCGTACTCATAAAATTTATCAGTACCAAAACTGTGCCGCATAACGTGAAATACATGGTCTTTATGTATTTTATAAGTATGTGCGTTATCTCTATCTTGGACCTGCAATAACTTATCTTTTGCGTTTTTGAATATGCTAGATGCCTGTTCTTCAGTGATCGATTCACCATAGGTGCTGTTATCAACTTTTAGGAAAAACGCATTGGATTCTGAATTAACTGGACGTTCTTGTTGATAGTATTCTTGCATTTCTTCTAATAGACCTGCCTCAATATACAGGTTGCGGGACATGCCTCCTTTGCCCGGTTTAGCTTTACTATTTACACCTGGTAAAAAGTATGTAAAAACCGTTTGGTTAGGATTCGCCTTCATTTCATCAAATAAAGTGAGCAAGCCTTTACGCGTTTTTTGCCCATACTCAAAATCGTTTAAATAAAATCCTGCAATCTCTTTAGCTCTAGTACCGACTTCTGATCCGCATTTCAATATCAACTTGTTACGCATAGTGGTGCACTGGCGATATAGTGCGTTGCGAGTGCTTTGTGGCAAGTATTTAACTGCTTCGCGACGCATTGTATTTTTTTTGGCAATCGTTTTATTGCCAGGTGCAATGCTAAGAGACTTGTATGATGTTAAGCCTATCTTAGTAAGGTAATTGTAATATGAGGAAAGTGCTGATACACACTGTGTTGCGGATGTCATACTGTGCTTTTGTTCCAATATAAAAACATCATTAATATAATGATTAATGATTTCTGGGGGAAGATTGTGATTTAGCATTAACCAATTTTTATCTGGACTTACTTGGCCGCTCTGATGTAAGTAGCGTAAAAAGCGATCTAAATGTGATATGTATTGTGAAGCTGTGACTTTGCTAATATCTAATTCTATAAGTTGTGTTTGATTTATTCCGTTTTTTAATTTTTTATCTATCTGTATGTAATGCTTTAAGTGATAGTACAGTTGTAAGGAATAAAAACTAGGGATAAGGATAAGGCAATCATCATCGGCAACAAACACATCGAGCTTTTCAATTGTGCGAGATCCATGCTTAAAGTTTTTAAGAATAACCTTTTTCATCTACACACATAAAATGTAACTCATCTCATACTTTACTATAGCATAACCTCCCGAATACCCATACATATTTAACATTTTAATTTGTACTCGTTAAAAGCACTTTACGTTCGAACTCTGGCAACTCATCTAAAAAAAGCACGCCATTATGCGCCAATGAAATTTCCCCTGGTTTAGGGTTTGACGAGCCACCGACTAATGCAACGGCAGAGCAGGTATGGTGAGGGTTACGAAATGGCCGTTGTCGCCAATTAGTTAAATCAATCGACTGGCCAATAATAGAATAAAGCGCTGCAGTAGCAATTGCTTCATCATCTGACATGGTCGGCATAATGGTTGCCATACGTTGAGCCAGCATTGACTTACCCGTACCAGGGGGGCCCAAAAATAGTAAGTTATGGCCTCCTGCAGCGGCAATTTCGAGTACTCGCTTTGCCCCAGGCTGGCCTTTCACATCACTTAAATCGAGCAAAAAATCAGGAGCTTGCGTGCAATCTGGGTATTGTATATTTAACGGTAGTGGTTGCTGATTAAGTAAATCGCCCCACACTTCTGCAATAGAGCTTACGGCTTTGCGTTTAACCCCGTTAACTAAACTAGCTAAGCTATCATTTGCCAGTGGTAAAAAACAGCAGCGGTCCTGCTCTTTAGCAGCAAGCACCGAGGGCAAAATAGCATTTACGCCACGTATTTCACCGTTAAGTGCCAGCTCCCCGTAAAACTCATATTTATGAATGTCTGAGCACACTATTTGCCCTGAGGCGACTAAAATACCTACGGCAATAGCAAGATCGAATCGGCCACCGTCTTTTGGTAAATCGGCAGGGGCTAAATTAACAGTAATACGTTGATCGGGAAAACCAAACTTAGAATTTTCAAGTGCGCTACGCACTCTGTCTTTAGATTCTTTTACCGAGGCCTCGGGCAAACCTACAATATGAAAAGCAGGCAAACCATTACCTAAATGCACCTCAACAATCACTTCGGGGGCATTTATGCCCACCTGAGCACGAGAATATATGCGAGCTAACGACATTCCCTATCCTAATAAATACCCTTTAGCTTTAGTTTAGTCGGGATATTTAAAAACGTGTAATACAATACCCCATTTTATGGCAGCAAAACGCAGTAACAGAGTCATCAACATACTCAAAATCATCGCAACTTCAACGATAAGCGAAAAGTTAATACACAAGGTGTACACTATTCCCCCCGCTATACAGGTGGTTGCATAAAGCTCGCCCTTTAACAACATGGGGATCTCCCGGGCAAGTACATCACGAATTAGGCCACCAAAACATCCGGTAATAACCCCCATAATCACTGCTGTCATATCTGGCATACCGGCGAGCAATGCTTTTTGCGTGCCCATTACAGCAAAAAAAGCTAAACCAAACGCATCGGCAATTTGTAAATTATAGTGGGGTATGGTTCTTTGCTTATTTATTAGCCGCGTTGTTAGTAGTATTGCAGCTAAAATTGCAGCAAAATAACTTTGGTCGTGCAGCCAAAATACCGGAACATTTAATATCACATCGCGAACAGTTCCTCCGCCAATAGCGGTTACGGTAGCAAGTACAACAACACCAAAGCCATCCATCTTCTTTTCATACGCTACCAAGGTGCCCGATATGGCAAATACTGCAACACCTATTAAATCAAACCAGTGGTAAAGTTCTGTCATGCCTACTCTTGCTAAAATATTTACGTTACTGCTACATAAGCTACGCTAAGTTTAAAAAAATAACTACTTTTAGCACTAATTAAGCTGCTAAGTTCCTTTTATATTCAAAACTAACCTATAAACCCTATGAGTTAAATTAACCTTTATAGCCGTTTATTGCTCCTTCCTGATTAGCCAATTGAGCGTGGTAAACAGTAAAGCGACGGCTTTTGGGTTGTAAGTCATTCGCCAAACTTTAGACATAAAAAAACACTCTTTAAGAGTGTCTGTTTATTCTTATTTATTTCAGTGGTTGCGGGAGTCAGAGTTTATGAAGAGTGAACGCATCACGCAGTGACGACGACCTTCGGGTTATGAGTCACTCACTAAATTTTAGACATAAAAAAACACTCTTTAAGAGTGTCTGTTCATTCTTATTTATTTCAGTGGTTGCGGGAGCCAGAGTTTATGAAGAGCGAACGCATCACGCAGTGACGACGACCTTCGGGTTATGAGTCACTTACTAAATTTTAGACATAAAAAAACACTCTTAAAGAGTGTCTGTTTATTCTTATTTATTTCAGTGGTTGCGGGAGCCGGATTTGAACCGACGACCTTCGGGTTATGAGCCCGACGAGCTACCAGACTGCTCCATCCCGCGCCTGAAATTGCATACTTATTTAAAGTTGCTTACATTACAACTTGGCTTCCAATTAAAAATTGGTTGCGGGAGCCGAATTTATAACGACTACCTTTGCTGGCTAATGAAGAGCTGAGACCGACAAGCTTTTCCTTAACTAACACTTACAGTAACCTCAATCCCCTAAAGGAAATTGGTTGCGGGAGCCGGATTTGAACCGACGACCTTCGGGTTATGAGCCCGACGAGCTACCAGACTGCTCCATCCCG
>NZ_JBEOOE010000044.1:0-22828 GCF_040308885.1 Pseudoalteromonas sp. 120-MNA-CIBAN-0494 | reverse complement strand
ACCTCAGGTTAATATGCTGAGTAAATTATGCATAGGTGCCATTAACATTGGTATGTGGGGCTAATTACGCGCTTACGAATTATAAGACTTGCATGCGGAGCTTTTTAATAACTATTGTTAATTGTAATCGTTATTAAAAGAGGTTGTTTTTGAGTGCTTATTAATAACTATTGAGTCGATTTTTTACTGAGGCTCACATAAATAAGGCTATCTGATGTGACTTGCAGGCAGGTAATTAACCCTTCTTTTACCAGCTCAAGTATAGCGATAAAGCTAACCACTGCACCGCTTCGCCCTTCATTAACAGTAAAAAGTGCACTAAATGGTAAAGCCGATTGAGTATGTGATAACTGCTGCAATATTTGGCTCATGCGTTCACGGGTAGAAAGTACTTCGGCGCTAATTAAGTGATGTTCTAGTGTTTTAGCGCGCGCCATTATATCGCTCAGGGCAAAAAGTAAATCTTTAAGTTGCACTTCAGGAAGCTGCTCAGTGATATTTTCAGCCACCGGCATAGCAGCATGGGCTACAAAAATATCACGACCCACCCGCGGAATTTCGTCTAAGTTTTCGGCGGCTTTTTTAAATTGCTCGTATTCTTGCAAACGTTTAATAAGCTCTGCACGAGGATCTTCCTCTTCTTCTAGCTCTTTGTGTACGGGCAACAGTAAACGAGATTTTATTTGCGCCAATAAGGCTGCCATCACTAAATACTCGCCCGCAAGTTCGAGTTGAAACTCAGTCATCATTTCAACATAACTCATGTATTGCTCTGTAATACTAAAAATAGACAATTCGAGAACATCAAGCTTGTGTTTTTTTATTAAATACAGCAATAAATCGAGCGGGCCTTCAAACGTTTCTAAAATAATTTCCAGCGCATCTGGCGGAATATATAAATCAGACGGTTTATCGACCATGGCTTTACCATGTAAAAAAGCCAGTGGCAGCTTTTGCTGCACTGGCTTTTCAATGGGGGTGCTTATTGGTTTGGTGTTTTCTTCGTTCACTATTTTTTACTCAAACGGACTAGTATCACCACAGCCAACACGCAAAATTTGCACTTCATCTTCAGATAAATCAACCACTGTGGTTGCTTGCTCTGCTAAATAACCACCATGGATAATTAAATCTACGTGTTTATCTAATCGCTCAATAATTTCATCTGGATCTGACTCAGTGTATTCTTCACCTGGTAAAATAAGTGAACACGACATGAGTGGCTCGCCAAGTTCCTCTAGCAATGCACACGCAATAGGATGCGCTATAACGCGTATACCTATGGTTTTTTTCTTGTCGTTTAATAAACGTTTTGGTACTTCTTTAGTGCCTTTAAAAATAAAAGTATAAGGCCCGGGAGTATTGTTTTTTATTAATCTAAAGGTTTGATTATCTACGCGTGCATACGTAGAAAGCTCAGATAAATCGCGGCACACTAAGGTAAAGTTATGGTGTTTTTCTATGCCACGAATACGCTCAATACGCTCTTTTGCTTGTTTATTACCAATATTACACCCTATGGCGTACCCCGAATCTGTAGGGTAAACAACAACGCCGCCTTGCTTAATTATATCGGCAGCTTGTTGAATTAACCTTGATTGTGGATTCTCTGGATGAATATGAAATAGTTGACTCATGTTGCTGCTCCTTCTTGCTTTTCCCAAGCTTGCCAAACGCCGCGGCAATCCTTAGGTAAGTATAGATTTTTACCAAGCTCTAAGTAGCTTGTCGGAAAATGAAAATCAGACCCTTGTGAACACAACAAATCATACTCACGGCTCAACTCGCCTAAAAATTGACGATCACTTGGTGCTTGCTGAGGCTGAGCAACTTCCATTGCGTCTCCGCCAACAGATTTAAACTCAACCAATAATTTGCGTAGCCATTTATTAGACATTTGATAACTGCTAGGGTGAGCTAAAACCGCCACTCCACCAGCGGCATGAATCGCCTTAATAGCCGTTTTCATATCGCACCAACTACTTGGTACATAACCGGTTTTTCCGCGCCCTAAGTATTTTTTAAATACCCCGGGAAAGTTTTTTGCAACACCGCGTGCTATTAAAGCGCGAGCAAAATGCGCGCGAGTAATTTGCGCATCTTTTGCAAGCTCTTTTGCTTGCTCGTAAATATCATCAAAGCCATTTTTAGCTAGGCGTGTACCTATTTCTAACGCGCGAGTTTCGCGTTTTTGCTGTTGCTCTAGCAATAAAGCCGTTAGGTCTGAATTTTCAGTATCAATATTTAACCCCACAATATGAATTTCAAAGCTTTCCCAGCGGGTTGATATTTCAACTCCAGTGATCAGCAATAATGGTAGGTTTTTGGTATCAATAATATGCTGAGCAGGCTTTATGGCCGCCACAGTATCGTGATCTGTAATAGCAAACACATCTATATTTTTATCAACAGCACGATGCAATAGCTCTGCAACGCTTAGCTGCCCATCGGAATGTGTTGTATGGCTATGTAAATCATATTTTATCAAAAGAAAACTACTTAAAATTAAGTGTGGAAAGTATCGGTAATTAGTATAACAAGTTTTTTAACTAAATTGTTTTTAAATAAACACTTGACATCAAAGCATATGATACGTTTTACTGTAGCCACTTAAAGACACTATAAGCATTAACAATAATGAACAATTCTACTTTAAACACTATTTGGTGGTGGCACTCGTAATTTCCGGGTGATGAATTGTCGTGTCTAACAAATATTCAAAACCCGCAACTGTGCGGGTTTTTTTATCACTAAATTTTATAATTATTATTTAAACGTATCTTTTTAACCAGTAACGACTGGAAAAAATAAAAAGCATTAGAGGCTAAAAAACATGAATAACAATCTTACTCTTACACATCGTTGGTGGCGCTTAATTTAGCGGGACGGTAATGATCTGTTTGTAATTTAGATATCGTTATTTAAACCCCGCATTGCACAGCATTGCGGGGTTTTATTTTTTTGAGGGAATGAGGTTTGATTTTTAGTCACATAACCACCACACCAGGTGAAGTAACCAGCATTACGCAAGTACGCAACTATATTAGTAGCCCGCTTGCACTATATAGCGCACTTGATAAGCCAAATTCGCTACTGCTTGAGTCGGCTGAAATTGAGTCTAAAGACAGTGTTAAAAGTTTAATTGTAGTTGATTGCGCACTGCGTATTGTATGCCAGGGTAAAACCGTAACGATTACAGCGCAATCAAATAATGGACAACAGCTACTAAGCTATTTACAAGCCAATGTAAAAAGCTGCGAAGCCACTCTAAACGAGACAACATTAACGCTTGCGTACTTAAGCTCAAACAATGATATTGACGAAGCGAGTAAGTTGGTTGCCGATAATGCATTCAGTGCACTGCGCACCTGTATTAACAGTATTAAAAGCACCACCAACAATCCTTTTTCGGTTTTTTTAGGCGGTGTATTTGCCTACGATATGGTAGCCAATTTTGAACAGTTAAGTGATGTGCCAGACGGCGAAAACACCTGCCCCGATTACGTATTTTATTTAGCCGAAACACTAGTGGTAATTGATCATCAAAAACAAACCACAGAACTTATTGGTAATGTATTTAATGGCCCCGACGTACATGCAAACTGCTTTGAAGTAGGTAAAGAGTTAGAGCGCTTAAATACCTTATGCGATAACGCTGCACAATTTAGCGCCAAGATACAAAGCGGCGAATGCGATGTTGCTATTGATATAAGCGACGAAACTTACCGCGAACAAGTAATTAAGCTTAAAAAGAATATTGTAGATGGCGATATATTTCAGGTTGTGCCTTCGCGTACTTTCTCGCTGCCTTGCCCCGACCCACTTCATGCTTACAGCAAACTTAAACAGCAAAATCCCAGCCCGTATATGTTTTATATGCGCGACGAAGACTTTGCTTTATTTGGTGCATCACCCGAGTCAGCACTTAAATACACTGTGGCATCAAAACAGGTCGAAGTGTATCCAATTGCAGGTACTCGAGCGCGTGGCAAATTTGCGAATGGTCAAATAAATCTAGACTTAGATAGCCGCATCGAGCTTGAGCTGAGAAACGATCAAAAAGAGCGCGCTGAGCATTTAATGCTAGTTGATTTAGCCCGTAACGATGTTGCCCGTATTAGCGTAGCCGGTACGCGCTTTGCAAAAGAGCTATTAAAAGTAGACCGCTACTCTCAAGTAATGCATTTAGTGTCGCGCGTTGTCGGCACGCTAAAGCCAGAGCTTGATGCACTACACGCATACCAAGCATGTATGAACATGGGAACCTTAGTTGGTGCACCAAAAGTACGCGCTGCAGAACTTGTGCGCCAAACCGAAGGTAAACGCCGTGGTAGCTACGGTGGCGCTGTAGGTTATTTAACCGGTGATGGCGCTATGGATACCTGCATTGTTATTCGCTCAGCTTTTGTAAAAAATAATATTGCTTACGTGCAAGCCGGAGCCGGAGTGGTATTTGATTCAGATCCGCAGTCAGAAGCAAACGAAACCCGTGCTAAAGCACAAGCGGTTATTACCGCTATTAAATCTACTTTCGAGGCGGGTTAACATGAGCCAGCAACACCCAATTAAAATTTACTTTTTAGATAACTTTGACTCGTTTACCTATAACTTAGTTGACGAGCTAACTATGCTTGGCTGTGAACTGGTTGTTTACAGAAACAATATTAGCGCTGAGGTTATTTTTAATAAAATGCGCCAAGAACAAGGCCAAGTGCTATTAGTACTTTCCCCAGGCCCTGGCACACCAAGTAATGCAGGCTGCTTAATGGATTTAATAGCGCTTACCAAAGGTCACTTCCCTATGCTGGGTATTTGTTTAGGCCAGCAAGCTTTAACCCAAAGTTATGGCGGCGTAATTGGCCATGCTGGGGAAACCGTACACGGCAAATCGTCAATAATTGATTTAGGTGAACACCCAGTATTTAACGGTATGGGCAGCACTATGCCCGTAGCGCGTTATCACTCTTTAATGGCCACTAAAGTGCCTGATAATATTGCAGTAATTGCCCAATACCAAGATATTCCTATGGCTATTTATCATCATGATGACAATGTTTTAGGGTATCAGTTTCATCCTGAGTCTATTTTAACCCCAAACGGCGCGCAGCTATTACAGCAAAGCATTGCCTACTTAACCGCTAGCCAATAAAGGAGAACATAATGAGTATACAAACCAAGCAAAACATTAATGTTCTCAGTGCTAATATGCACAATGCGAGCATTCAAACTGCAATTGAGCAACTGATAAGCAACCAATCATTAAGCTACACGCAATCTAAAGCGCTGTTTGATGAAATAATGCAAGGTAACATGAGTGATATTGAGCTTAGCGCACTGCTTATAGCGTTAAAATCAAAAGGCGAAATCAGCGATGAAATAGCTGGCGCTGCGGCGTCTATGCGAGAAAATGCGCTTGCCTTTAATACTACCCGTAACCAACTTGCTGATTGCTGCGGCACCGGTGGCGATGGCTCTAATACAATTAATATTAGCACTACCGCTGCTATTGTTGCAGCCGCGGCAGGTATTAATATGGTAAAACACGGTAATCGCAGTGTCTCGAGTAACTCAGGCTCTGCCGATTTACTCAAAGCATTGGGCATCAATATTGAAATGACGCCAGCACAAGCGGCAAATTGCTTAGAACAAACAGGCTTTACTTTTTTGTTTGCACCTCAGTACCACCCAGGCGTACGCCACGCAATGGGAGTACGTACTGCCCTTAAAACACGCACTATTTTTAATATTTTAGGGCCTTTGGTAAATCCAGCGGCGCCTGAAGTACAGTTACTCGGGGTATACAACCCCAATTTATGCCTACCTATGGCACAAACATTAAGAACCCTAGGCACCAAGCGCGCAATGATAGTACATGGCTCTGGCACCGACGAAATTGCTCTGCACGGCCCAACTACTGTGGTTGAGTTAAATAATGGCAACATTAGCGAGTATACGCTTAACCCAAGTGACTTTGACCTTGCAAACTATTCACTTGAACAACTAACCGGTGAAGGCCCACAATACAACGCTAATGTCTCTCTTGCTATTTTGCAAGGTAAGGGTGATGAAGCGCATAATGCCGCTATTATTGTTAATGTGGCCGCACTGTTATACCTAAGTGGTAAAGCGCAATCGCTAAAAGACGGCGCACAACAAGTACACACGTTATTAAGTTCAGGGCAAGCCATGAACACACTAAATGCAATTATTGAGGTAAGTAATGGCTAATGTATTAGACAAAATTGTTGCTGATAAAAAATTAGAACTAATTGAGCGCAAAGCCGCTCGCCCACTAGATAGCTTTAAGCACCTTGCGGTGCCAACAACTCGCAGCTTTTATAAAGCACTTGCAGCCCCTGGCATTCAGTTTATTTTAGAATGTAAAAAAGCATCGCCGTCTAAAGGGCTTATTAGAGAACCTTTTAATTTAACAGAAATAACCTCGGTTTATAAAAAGTATGCCAGCTGTATGAGCGTGCTAACCGACACCAAGTATTTTCAAGGCAGCTTTGATTACTTAGAGTTTGTACGTAGCCAAGTAGAGCAACCTCTTATTTGCAAAGATTTTTTTATAGACGAGTATCAAGTATATATGGCGCGTATTTATGGCGGCGACGCTATATTATTAATGCTCTCAGTACTTGACGATGAAAGCTATAAAGCATTGCATAGCGTTGCTGACTCGTTAAATATGTCGGTGCTAACTGAGGTAAGCAACGAAGCAGAAGTACACCGTGCGCTTGCCCTTGATGCTAAAATAATTGGCATTAACAACAGAGACTTACGCGATTTAAGTACAGATTTAGCCACCACCGAAAAGCTACGTAAACTTATTCCGGCTAATAAAGTCGTTATTTCGGAGTCGGGTATTTACACCCACCAAGACGTAAAACGATTAGCGCCACTTTGCGATGGCTTTTTAATTGGCAGCTCACTTATGAGCGAACGCGATTTAGAACAAGCCTGCAAAAGAGTTATATTAGGCGATAACAAAGTATGTGGCTTAACGCGCAGCCAAGATGCGCTTGCAGCGTATGAAAGTGGCGCCGTATATGGCGGGTTAATTTTTCACCCCAAGTCGCCTCGTTATGTCGACTTAGACTGCGCCATAGAGCTTAGCCAAAGTGCACCGCTTAACTTTGTTGGGGTATTTGTAGATGCGCCTATAGAGCAAGTAGCCCAGTACGCAAGTGTGTTAAAATTGGCGGCTGTGCAATTACACGGTCAAGAAAGTGACGATTACATTACCACCTTGCGTACACAACTACCTAGCGACTGCGAAATTTGGAAAGCACAGGCAATAAAAGATGCATTGCCGACTCCAGTACATGGTGTTGATCGCATTTTGTACGACACCCACAGCAACACCCAAGCTGGCGGTACAGGTAAAACATTTGATTGGTCGGTGCTACGTGATGCCACCACCCCCTTTATGCTTGCTGGAGGCTTAAATCCTGAGAACATTAAAGAGGCACTTTTTCAAGGCGCCTTAGGGCTAGACCTTAATTCTGGAGTGGAACAGTCTCCGGGTAAAAAGTGCCCTAACAAATTACAAAACGCATTTACAAGTATTAGAAATTATTGAGGTTAAAATGAAAAATCCAGCTTATTTTGGCGAGTTTGGCGGTATGTTTGTACCCGAGCTACTTGTCCCTGCGCTTAAGCAGTTAGAAAACGAATTTAACAAAGCACAAAAAGATCCACAGTTTCAGGCTGAGCTTTCAAAATTACTTAACGAGTATGCGGGTCGCCCTACGCCACTTACTTTAACGCGTAATTTAATTAAAAACCCAAAGGTTAAACTGTATTTAAAGCGTGAAGATTTACTGCACGGTGGCGCGCACAAAACTAACCAAGTACTTGGCCAAGCGTTATTAACTAAACGTATGGGTAAAACAGAGGTTATTGCCGAAACAGGTGCAGGCCAACATGGTGTTGCTACAGCACTTGCTTGTGCTCTGCTGGGTTTAAAATGCCGTATTTACATGGGTGCAAAAGACGTTGAACGCCAGCAACCAAACGTATTTAGAATGGAGCTAATGGGCGCGACTGTGATTCCGGTAACAGCGGGTTCAGGCACATTAAAAGATGCTGTAAACGAAGCACTACGTGACTGGTCAGCAAATTATCAAGATGCGCACTACCTACTTGGTACTGCAGCGGGCCCACACCCATTCCCAACTATTGTGCGTGAATACCAAAAAATTATTGGTGAAGAAGCAAAACAACAAGTGCTAAAAGCTGAAGGTCGCCTACCTGATGCCGTTATTGCCTGTGTTGGCGGCGGTTCTAATGCCATTGGTATGTTTAGTGATTTTATTAACGAGCCAAGTGTAAAGCTCATTGGTGTTGAGCCTGCTGGTAAAGGTTTAGATACACACGAGCACGGTGCTACTATTTGTAAAGGTACTAAAGGCATATTACACGGTACTTACACCTATATTATGCAAAATGACGACGGCCAAATAGAAGAGTCGTATTCTGTATCTGCCGGCCTTGATTACCCAGCTGTTGGGCCGCAACATGCATTTTTACACGAAACAGGTCGTGCACAATATGTAGCCATTACCGACACCGAAGCACTAGACGCTTTTCAGTCGCTTGCCAAAAATGAAGGTATTATTCCGGCGCTCGAATCTAGCCACGCCCTCGCTTATGCACTTAAATATGCAGAAGCGCTAACTGATGAAAGCATTATAGTGGTTAATTTAAGTGGCCGAGGCGATAAAGACTTAGCCCACGTTCACAATGTATTGTCGCAAGGAGGTCAAATATGAGCCAAGTAAAAAAAGATCGCTACGGTAAAATGTTTGCAGCCCTAAATGAGCAAAAACACGGGGCATTTGTACCCTTTGTAACTATTGGCGACCCCGGTAAAGAGCAAAGTATTGCTATTATTAAAAGTTTAATTGATGGCGGCGCTGATGCCCTAGAGTTAGGTATTCCGTTTTCAGATCCAATTGCTGATGGACCAGTCATTCAAAAAGCAAATATTCGCGCCCTTAATGTACACATTAACACCCAAGACTGCTTTGATATTATTAAACAAATACGCCAGTACAATGCAGATATTCCAATTGGTTTATTACTGTATTCAAACTTAGTTTTTAAGCGCGGTATAGACACCTTTTATAAAGATGCTAAAGCCGCCGGCGTAGACTCTATTTTAGTGGCCGATGTGCCACTGCATGAGTCAAAAACATTTAGAAAGGCAGCCATGGCAAACGGTGTAGACCCTATCTTTATTGCCACCCCTAATGCTGATGACGACACGCTTCGTGCATGCGCATCGTATGGCAGAGGTTACACTTATTTACTGTCGCGTGCGGGAGTTACCGGCACTGACGAAAAAGCGCAAATGCCAGCGGGCAACATTGTAACTAAATTAAAAGAATACCATAGCGCACCAGCACTATTAGGTTTTGGTATTTCAACGCCTGATGATGTAAAAGTCGCATTAAATGCCGGTGCTGCGGGGGCTATTTCGGGCTCGGCAGTGGTTAAAATTATCGAAGCAAACCTTGATGATTTACCCACCATGACCACACAATTAAAAGCCTTTGTAACTAAAATGAAAGCTGCTACAGCGCTTTAATAAACTACAACGGAAATTAAAAAAGGGCATTTTTAAAATGCCCTTTTTTGTTTTTATAAATAAAGTGTTTAATGGAGAATAAAATTAAAGAACATCTTTTAACGTTTTAGAAGCCTTAAACACCGCTTTATTAGCCCCTTCAATTTCAATACTAGCACCGGTTTGTGGATTACGCCCAGTGCGTGCTGGGTAATAGCTTAATGCAAAAGTACCAAAACCGTTTATTTGAACTTGATCCCCTTCTGCTAGCGACTTAGTAATTACTTTTTGTAAACTGGTAAGTGCTGCTTGTGCGTCTTTTTTAGTTAACTCACTTTTTTGAGCCATAGCGGTAACTAGTTGTGCTTTATTCATTGAATGCTCCTAAATACACGCATAATGAAATTAATTAAGCGTGGGAATTTAACCATAATATAAAATAAAGTCAGGGAGGCTAAGGCTTACAAGGACGCAAGTCAACCCTGCAGCGTTAATACAATTAATATTATGTACATTTATTTCAGACATAAAAAAGCCGCGAAATACGCGGCTTAATTAATATTAATCAGTTTTTAAAAACCAAATAATTTCAATCCAAAAAACTTAGTTGCAACTGTGTTTATAAATATAGTCGCTAAAATAATTGGAATAAACGTTGAAAGCGAAAAGTTAACATATTTTTCCATAAAGCTGCCTGCATAATTAGGCGAGCCTATGCTCAACTCTTTACTTAAATTTGCTTTTTTCCAGCGGTACATTACAAATAAACACACCATTAAACCGTTAAGCGGTAAAATGGTGTCGTAAAATACATCGTAAACTACATCAAAAAAGCTTTTACTTTCACCGCCGTAACCAGTAAACGACGTTAAGCTATCTACCATACCAAACGACATAGTACATAAGATTGTAAGTACGCCTGTGGCTAAGGTTAAAATACCCAATGCTTTTTTACGGCTTATGCCTTTGCGATCGCTTAATGTTGCTGTAGGTACTTCTACAATAGAAACGAGTGATGTAATTGCAGCAAAAAATACTAATAAAAAGAATAAGAATGCCACTGCCGATGCACCAAAGTAACCAATATCATGTTGCAGTGCTAACAATATTTTAGGAAGGTATACAAATATCATCGATACTGATGAATCAGAAAGCGTTGCTGGGTCTGTATTTGGATCAAAGCTAAAAATAGCCGGTAACACCATTAAACCTGCAACAAACGCAACTAATGAGTCGGTAATCGCAACCATTTTTGCACTGCCTACAATGTCGTCCTTTTTAGATATATAAGACGCATACGTCATTAAAATACCCATACCAAGCGATAATGAGAAAAATGCTTGCGCTAACGCACCATTTAACACACTGGCATTCATTTTAGAAAAATCTGGAATAATATAATACTTAACACCTGCCATCGCGTTATCTAGCGTTAATACATAACCCACTAACACAATTAACATGACGAATAATGCCGGCATTAAAAATTTAGCCGCTTTTTCTATTCCTTGCTTTACGCCACCTAACAAAATTAAGTTAACAACAAGTACCACAGCTGCCATATAAGCAAATACTGTGTAGCTATTAATAAACAACCCAAAGTGTCCAGGGTTTGCCAACGAATCTAAATTACCAAGTGCGGTTTGCGTTAAATAGCCAAAAATCCATACGGTAATAACCATATAAAAAACCGCTATCATAAAAGGAGTAAATACAGCTAAAAAGCCAGCCAACTTCCATTTTGTGTCATTGTTACCCAATATTTTGTATGAACCTAGGGGATCTTTTTGCGCTTTACGGCCCATGGCCATTTCAGCCATCATTACGGGTAAACAAATAAATGCGACAAACAAGGCATAGACGAGCAAAAATGCGCCACCACCGTTTTTTGTTGCAGAAACAGGAAAGCCCACTAAATTACCAATGCCCACAGCAGAGCCCGCCGCTGCTAATATAAACCCTAGGCGGGAGCTAAAATGCTCTCTATTTTCACTCATGTATAAACCTTGTTATTATTTATCTTATCCATGGGACTCTAACAGTGTTACACAGCGCTTTTCAAGCAATTACACAGTAAAAAAATATTCTCACTGTAAACAAAGCTGTAAACACTTTTAATTCACCATTTTTCAACGCTATGCTAGTATACACTTAACTAAATTTAACAAATTTTATGAGATTCTTTATGTTGTACATGATTTATTCAATCGATGTTGAAAACAGCTTAGCACTGCGTAAAGAGGCCCGACCAGCGCACCTTGCACGCTTAAGTGAACTTGATTCGCAAAACCGTTTACTGACTGCAGGCCCGCTTCCGGCTATCGATAATGAAGACCCAAGTGATGCAGGTTTTACCGGTTCACTAGTAATTGCTCAGTTTGACTCTTTAGAGGCCGCCCGAGAATGGGCAGCAGCCGACCCTTATGTTGCGGCTGGCGTATATGAAAACTCAATTGTTAAACCATATAAAAAAGTATTCCCTGCTTAATAACGCATGTACTTAACCTTGAATGATCTCACTATAAAATTCAGGGTTTGTTCACTCGTTAATTATTAAACTGTTGCCGTAAAATTCTTATTAAGTATTTAATTGAATTTTGGTAACTCAGTTTATTAAACTGAGTAGGTCTGATCTAGGAGTCCCGTCATGCGCGTATTATTAATCCTCAACTTTTTCGCTTGTATTTGTTTTGCTAATACGCTGCAAGCTAATACAATAACCAAGGTTAATAGCGTTGAGATAAGCAAAAAGAAAGCGGTAGTACTTGCAAAAGAAACCACTGACGGTACGACATTAAAAATTACCGAAAAAATAAATTTTTATACTGTACGAATTTTAAAATCTGACGGCCACGTCGTAGATTTAAAAATAAATAAAAAAACTGGCGAAGTGAAAAAGGATTGATTGATGCGAATTTTAGTTATAGAAGATGATTTACACTTAGCAGATAACCTGCGTAATGCTCTAGAAAAAGAACGTTACAGCGTAGATTTATGCCACGATGGTGAAGCGGGTCTTTTTCATATCACTGAGTACCCTTTAGACATGGCTGTGGTTGACTTAGGTTTACCTAAAATAGACGGGATTGAGCTTATTAATAAAGCCCGTGCCCAAGGCATTACCATTCCTATTTTAATACTAACAGCGCGCGATCGTTGGCAAGACAAAGTAGAAGGCTTAGATGCCGGTGCAGATGACTACCTAACAAAACCATTTCATGTTGAGGAGCTAATTGCCCGTTGTAATGCACTAATTCGCCGCAGCGCAGGTAAAGCAAACCCAGAAATGACAGCAGGACCAATTAAAATTCATACTCGCTCGCAGCAAGTGTGGGTTGACGATAAAGAGTTAAGCTTAACTGCATACGAATACAAAGTACTAGAATACCTCATGGTTAATCCGCAAAAGGTAATTTCTAAATCAGAGCTTACTGAGCATATTTACGACCAAGACTTTGACCTTGATTCGAACGTAATTGAAGTATTTGTACTGCGTTTACGTAAAAAATTAGATCCTGATGGCGTACTAAATCCTGTAGAAACACTACGAGGACGCGGCTACAGGCTTAAAAGCCAGTGGTAGCACCGCAAATATCGTTAAAAATAAGGCAAGGATTTATCCTTGTCTTTGTTTTGTTAGTCGCCCTGCCTATTTTGTTTTACTCTATAGGCACCGCTTATTATGCCTCTTTGGTTGATGCAACAGAAAAAAACCTCGAAGCCCATCTGTACTCCCTAATTTCTGAAGTCGACTTTACAGAGCGCGGCATTATTATGCCCAGCACTATTTTAACCCCCGAGCTTAATAATTTAAATTCAGACACCTACGCAATGATATACCGCGATGATGTACCTATTTGGTATTCTGAGTCGGCGGTGAATGTTAATTTTACGCCAGAATATATTGAGCCCAAAGCCGGCGCCGCTGACTTTAGGCGTGTGGAGTATAATAACACCAGCTATTGGCAATTAAGCTTAACCGTTATTCTCAATAATATTGATCAGTCTGAGCAAGCACGCTTTATTTTACTCAAACGTAACGACGCGTTAGTAAAGCTTATGGATGGCTTTAAACAAACGCTGGTTGACTGGATGTTTATAATGGGAATAGCAATTGCTGGGTTAATGGCAATTGGTTTTATTTGGAGTGCCCGCCCACTACAGCGCCTAGATAAAGAAATTAAAGCGATAGAGTCTGGCGATATACAAGAAATAAAAGGCTTGTACCCAGTAGAGTTACAAACAATAAAAGCTGATTTAAACTTATTACTTGAGTCGCAACAACGCCAAAAAGAGCGCTACAGAGCGTCATTAAGCGACTTAGCCCACGCACTTAAAACACCATTGGCAGTACTAAAGTCGAGTCCATTGGCAAATGATGCCGATGCACAAGAACAACTAGATCGCATCAATGTGATGATCGAGCATCAATTAAAGCGTGCTGCTACAGGTGCTTCCGACACTTGGAAAAAACAAACCGTTATTAAACCTGTTTTAGACTCTATTTTAAGTGCTATGGGTAAAGTATACCGCGATAAAGATATTATTTTTGACTGTAAAGTAGGTAAAAAAGATTACTTTTTAGGTGATAAAACCGACCTAATGGAATTACTTGGTAATTTAATTGATAACGCCTGTAAAGCATGTCGCTCGCAAGTAACCATTAAAGTAGCGCAAGGTAAAACCCTGTGTATTAGTATTAGCGACGACGGCCCAGGTGTACCACAAGACAAACGCGAATCTCTGCTTACCAGAGGCACACGCTTAGATACCTACGAAAGTGGCCATGGTGTGGGTATGGCAATCGTATCTGACTTAGTTAAGTCGTATCGTGGCTTACTCACCATTTCTAAGTCTGAGCAATTAGGCGGGGCCAAGTTTATGCTAGAGTTTAATTACCATGAAAAAAAGTAACTCTATAATTTATTTATTAAGCTTAACTTTATTATTTTTTAGCTCGGTAAGCTTTGCCCAGCAAACATGCAAATTACCTGCTCAAGCAACACCAGAGGTTACTAAGCGTTACATTCAGTGCCTTGATGATCAATTAAATACAGCTAAACAACTGCAAAACACTTGGATCCAAAAGCGCAAATTTGAGTTAAACAAATTAGAATTTGAAACTGGCAATACGCAAATTTTACAGCTGTTTATAAAAAGCATTGCCAGTAACGAAAATTATATTAAGCATAGTTGCCAGTGGCGCTACTCATTAAAGTTACCTAACGCTTTGAGCGCCGCAATAACCTATAAAACCTGCGAGCTATCACTAGTAGAGCAATTTACTTTAGACTTAAAGCGGCCTCTTTAATATTCAAAATAAGTGCTGCGCTATTGATATCGACATAAGTAGCGATACTAATAAATAGTCCAGCGCCTTACAATGCAAACCACAAAGGTATAAAAGCTTACTATGAGCAAATCCACTACAAATGAACCCGTTATTATTATTGGCGGCGGCTTAGCTGGGTTATATAGTGCATACCTGCTACAGCAACGCAATATTCCCTACCTATTATTAGAAGCAAAACCACAGTTAGGCGGGCGAATTGAAGCAGCACATGACACTCACAATAGTGCTATTAGCTTTGATTTAGGCCCTACTTGGATTTTTGATCATCAACCTAAAATTCAACAACTTATCTCGTTATTATGCTTACCTGTATTTGCACAATATACACAAGGCGATGTGTTATATCAGGCAGCGCAAACGCTAAAGCCACAACAAATAGCAGGTGCAGGCGAAATGCACCTCCTAAGATTAACAGGCGGCATGTACAGCTTAATTAAAGCCTTGTATGAGCAGCTTAATCCGGCTTCAATCCTAACAGAGCATCACGTCGTTAAATTACATAAACAACAAAATACCTGGCATATAACCGCTAACCACAATGGCAAAATTAAGCAATTTAGCGCAAAGCAACTAATTGCAGCTCTCCCCCCACGTATGATAACCCAACACTTAACTCCTGATCTTTGGGCTGACCAAACACTTATAAATCGCTTAACTGCAGTGCCTACATGGATGGCAGGCCAAGCTAAATTTATAGCAACTTTTGAACATGCTTTTTGGCGTGATAAAAACTTATCTGGGCAATGCTTTAGCCGTGTTGGGCCATTAGTAGAAGTTCACGATGCAAGCGCCAGTCATAATGGCCACCCCGCCCTATTTGGCTTTATTGGTGTACCTTATTCAACGCGCAGTACAGTAAGCACTGAGCAATTAAAACAAGCGTGTATAAAGCAACTTGCTTATTTTTATGGCGATGAAGTATACGCGGCAACGGGGTATTTTATTAAAGACTGGGCAGCTGACCCCTATGTAGCAAATGAAAATGATAAAACAGGGCCTTCACAACACCCAGAGTTTAACTACTCGGGGCTAAGCTCACAGTTAGCTAACTTAAATATTCATTTTGTTGGCAGTGAATTTGCGCAGCAAGAGGCAGGATATTTAGAAGGTGCAATAAACGCAGCAAATACGGCTATTAATGCTTTAAAAGTTTAATAGCCGTAAAGTTATGCTTATAGCAAAGTAGTATACTACTTTGCTATAAATTAGTTTTCAGTAAGCTCTTCGCCTGTACCTAGTAATGTTGCCACCCAGCGGCCTTCGTCACTTGCCTCAAGCCCTATTTTAACTATCATAGTTAAAGGTACCGACAGCAACATACCTACAGAGCCTAATAACCAGCCCCAAAATATCAAAGACAAAAACACCACTAAGGTAGAAAGCCCCAGCCCTTTACCTAAAAATTTAGGCTCTACTATATTACCCATCACAGTATTAATAACTAAATATCCGGCTCCCACTAAACCAGCAACTAAAGGGCCTTGCGTTATAAGTGCCAATAATACCGCAGGTACAGCAGCAATAATTGAACCGATATTTGGAATGTAATTAAACATAAAGGCTAATACACCCCACAATACAAAATAATCGACATCTAAAAACCACAGTAAAGAAGCAGCTAATATACCCGTTCCTAAGCTTACTAAGGTTTTAATGGCTAAATAAGAGTTAATTGAGTCTAAAAAGCGATTAATTTGTTTCATTTTTTTATCAGGATCGTTAAGCGCCGAATGTATTTTATGATTAAGTGACGGCCCTTCAAATAGCATAAAAACCACGGTTAAAATAATTAAAAACATATTCGCCATTACTCCACCTAAGCCGGTGAGCATATTGGTGGCGACATCAACCATTTTACCAGGATCAAACATAGATAATATTTGGTCTTTATTAATTAAAATATTGTACTGCGACGCTATATCAACCAGCCAAACAAACTCTTCTTTTAATTTAACTTTAAACTGCGGAAGTTGCTGCGAAAAATCGTTAACTGACTGCCCTACCAAGCCGCCAAGGCTGACTCCTAGCCCTACAATAATAAGCACCACAAAAATAACAGCAATGCCTTTAGGAATACGATAGCGAGCAAAAAATTTAATTAGCGGGCTGCAAATAATTGCAATAAATGCCGCTAGAATAAAGGGAATAATAATAGCGCTGGCCGACTTGATCCCTGCGAGCACAATAACTAGTGCAGCAAAAATAATTAAGCTTTTATTTACCCCTGTTAAACTTGCCAATATTATGATCCTTATTATTTTTTATTAGGCTTTAGTGTAAGGCAAAAGCTAATAAAATGAAATATTTACTAAGTGATCATAAAACTGCATTACACGTATAAATTTGCAAAACCAAGCACTAGCGAGTATAAATTTTAAACACTTGCTAGCAATTAAAAAATAAGGCTGTGTTATGCATATTTTTATTACTGGAGCTACTGGCTTAATTGGCCAACACCTTTGTCCTTTTTTAACCCATCATCATAGTGTTACTGTGCTAAGCCGTAACCCCACAAAAGCAAACGTACTTTTAGGGCATAAAATAAATGCAGTTACCAACATAGAAGCGGTTGATTTTAATAATGTTGATGTAGTAATTAATCTCGCAGGTGAGCCCATTGTAAATAAACGCTGGAGTGATAAGCAAAAATCGATTATTCGCGATAGCCGCATTGAGCTAACAAAACAAATATCTGCAGCAATCGCTGCATCCAATACCCCACCGCATACGTTTATATCAGGCAGCGCTGTTGGTTTTTATGGTCGCCAAGGCATTACCCCAATTGATGACGAAAATAATAAACCCCACGATGAGTTTAGCCACCAGCTTTGTAAAGACTGGGAAAACGCAGCATTAGCAGCTCAATCAACTAGTACCCGCGTGTGTTTACTGCGCACAGGTATAGTATTAGCAAAAAAAGGCGGTGCTTTGAGCAAAATGCTACCGGCGTTTAAGCTCTGTTTAGGCGGCCCTATTGCCAATGGCGAGCAAGGTATGTCGTGGATCCATATTGACGATATGACGCAGTTAATATTATTTATTATAAAACATAAAAATATGACTGGGCCTATTAATGCAACGGCACCAAACCCTGTAAGTAGTAAAGTATTTAGCAAAAGTTTAGGTAAGGCGTTATCTCGTCCTGCTCTAATTCCTATGCCAGCGCTTGTGTTAAAGCTGTTAATGGGCGAAATGGCTGATCTGCTCATTACCGGACAATATGTTTTACCCCAAAAAGCATTAGAGCATAACTACCGATTTCATTTTTCTGATATTGATTCGGCATTAGAGAGTTTAGTATAAGCACAGTCATTCAGCATTTATAAATACTTATTTAGTTATAAATACAATGCTTTACAACGATTTTTAAAATTTTATAACAGTATATAATACACGGACGCAGCGAATTGCTCTGCCATTTTATATTTAAGAGTACTTACAACATGCTGCACTTACCAACTATAACTAGCCTATCTTTTATTTTCAACTTACTGATAGGTATACTGTTTATTTCTTTTTACCTGCACAAAAAAACAACTAGCTTTTTGTTATTTGGTGGTGCTTGTATCTCGTTTGCCACTGCTATTTTACTTGTGAGCTTTAAAGAAGAGCTAAACCTCCCATGGCTAACTCACTACCTTGCAAACCTATTTATTATACTGAGCCCACTATTACTTGTAATCGGCTTAAATAAGTTTAACAACAAAGCTGTAATAAACTTAACGCCTTTGGCTTACCTTTATGGCTTGTGCGCTTTATTACTCGTGTTTGTATACAATCATGTTTTAAGCCAAATATTAACAAGCTTTATTGTTGCCATTTTATTTTTATACGGCGCTTTTATTTTATTAAAAACACACTGCGTTGCTAAATTACAGCAACGATTACTTATAATAGGCTTAGTAACACATAGCTTAGTGATGTTAGGACAAGTTATTTTATTGTTGCTCCCCTTTATAACCTCAAATAATGATGACTTTAAGCCCCAGTTACACATACTATTAATAGCGCACCTTTTTATTACCACACTCTGTGCTTTAATTTTGCCTTTTATTATTTTTGCAAATTCAGAATCTAAGCTGATTAACTTGGCAAACAATGATTCGTTAACGCAATTATTAAATCGCCGCGGATTTTTCTCTACCTGTAAAAACATTAAAGCCAATACAGCCGATAAAAATCATACCCTTGCTTTAATTATGTTAGATATAGATTTTTTTAAGCGTGTAAACGATAAATATGGCCATGATGTAGGCGACCAAGCATTAAAATGGATAGCGCAACATATCAGCCAATTATTTATGAATATTGGCATAACAGCGCGAATTGGGGGAGAAGAGTTTGCAGTATTGCTTAATGGTTATACGCTTGAGCAAGCAAATACCTTGGCAGAGCAATTAAGCTTTAATATTCGTCAGCAACCATTTTATTGTAATGATCAATCCATTCCTCTGTCTGTTAGTGCCGGTGTTAGTAGTACCACTATTAACCAGCTAAATTTAAAAGAGCTATTATTACACGCCGACAAACACCTATACCTTGCAAAAGAAACAGGCCGCGACAAAGTAGTTAGCCAATACGATCACACCCTCTTCTCGCAAGCCAACACGTCCGCAATATAATACTTAACCAGAGTTAAGGTTACTAAATAACCTCAACTGCGGATAATAAACCTATCTCAAGCAGCTATTTTCAGCGCTAACTGCGTTGAATTCACTGAAAATCTCTGGCTAGAGAAAAGAAAGCTAAAGCTAAATATAACTATGATTCAATACGTTAGTAAATCTCTTAACCAGAGTTAAGGTTACTAAATAAAAAAGCGGCAAAAGCCGCTTTAAATAATTTTTTATAAAATTATATTTATTTAGTTATCCAAGGTGTTACTTTTATAACATCTGCTATATCAGCTAATTCTTTGGTATCGTCTTGCCAATTGTCTGCAACAGCGAAATAGCACACTGATTTTTTACACTCAATGCTTTCATCATCAAAATGCATTGGCTTTTTAAAGGTAACAACTACGCCTTTTTGTTCTGGTAATAAAAACCACATTAATTTGCTAACAAAAAATCCCGATAAATCAGCCAACAGTTCGTCAAGTTCAGTGTGTATAGTAAATAACGACTGTTTAGTAAAGCTTAAACCTTCAAGTTCATTCGCTTCTATTTGTAATTTTAACTGACAGTCATGTACCGGATTTTGCGGTTGCACCACAATAACCGCTTTATCTGTATCAAGTTGCTTATCAAAAGGCAGTAATAATTGCGCTTGTTCGGTGTAATTGAGCGGGTATTCGTTATTTTCGGTTAAAATTGTGCCACTTTTAATTGCACAGGCTTCGTTAGTGCCAATATCGCTAATATAAAAATTAACTCGCGCATATTGAAAATCACCTTTATTAACCACTTTTAAGCGATCGTAAAAGCCATCGTACGACATTACAAACTCTCTAGCAGAGGCATTTAATGCGGTAACACTCAGTAGTGTTAACGACAGTGCTGTCATTATATTTAATACACTTTTATTCATCAAAGTAGGCTCTATTTTGGTTAATCATAGTGTTTAGCTCTTCTATATACGCTTCACCACGCTCTGAATACGACATTAAACCCTGAGTTAATAATGTTGCTGCTATGGGTTGTTGTTCTAAGCGTAGGTTTTCGCGAATAGATCGCAGCTCTTTATAAGCATTATGGGTGTTTATATTTTTAAAGTAAGAACTAACCGCAGCACGCACCGACTTAAACGCAGCCACTTCATGTGCAGCACCGGTATCGCGTCTACCAGGGACCATACCGCAGCCTTTTGAATAACACCACTGGCCAAAAAAGTTCAGGCCAATACGTGCAAATCGCGATGTTCCCCACGCAGACTCATTAGCAGCTTGCATTAGGGCTAGTTCTTTAGGGATCACGTCTACACGGCGAAGTGCTTGTTTAAGCGTAAAGCTATCTATTGTTGTGGGTAGGTCGTACGACTTTAATATTTTAACAATATCATTGCTTTGTTTTTCATCTAACGGTAAGTCGTTTTCAAGCATCATTCGAGCAATTTCTAAATTAGCGCGTTGTTGTAAAATCTTTTTATTTTCGGCTTCTACATGCGGTTTAATAAAGTTAAAAAATGCCCGCTTTTTATCTTTTACATCCGCAAACTCAGAAAACTTTGGTAGCGTTACACTGTGCAGCGGTTTTTCTTTTTTCTTTTGCTTTTTAGATTGCTCTGAACTTGTTTGTTCATCTGAACCACTCTCGTCACTTTGTAAAAAAGGAAACGCCAGTGCCCAAATAAAAAGTGCGGCTAATATAAACTTTATAATGTTTTTTAACATGTACTCTCTCAATAAAACTTTAAATTATGTATGGGTAATGCACATACATACGAAGCGTTATTATACCTAAGCCACTTTATAAAGGCGAACTTTCACTAACTGCGCAAATACCGTACAACGTGTGCACTCGCAATTTATAGTTCATGGGTATATTCTAACGTTATTAACTAATTACGAGTCAGTAGTATGGACAAACAGTGGCAAAGCCGAATTATAGAACAATATAAACACCGCCCTAATGATAATCGCTCACCGTGGCAGGTTGATCGCTCACGTATTATTCATGCTGCTGCGTTTAGGCGTCTGCAAGCTAAAACCCAAATTATGGGTATTGGCTTAAACGACTTTTACCGTACTCGCCTTACTCACTCATTAGAAGTGTCGCAAATTGGCACCGGCATACTGCGCCATTTAAAAGTACAACACAGCGACTTTAGCCATTTTCCGTCAACCGGATTACTAGAAACCCTATGCTTAGCCCACGACATTGGCCACCCGCCGTTTGGTCATGGCGGCGAAATTGCACTTAATTATATGATGCGCGATCACGGTGGTTTTGAAGGCAACGCGCAAACGCTGCGTATTGTTGCCAAGCTTGAACCATACAGCGACGGCCATGGTATGAACCTTACCCGCCGCACCTTATTGGGCTTTATAAAATACCCTGCATTTATAAATAAGCTTTGGCACACTATCCCTAAAGCAAACCCTGAGCGTGCATTTATTAAAGCAGACGATTGGCGACCAGCTAAAGGCTTATATAACGACGATGCGGCTATATTCAATTGGATAGTAGAGCCCTTGAGTCAAAACGATAAAAGCTTGTTAAGTAACCACACGGCAATAGATAAGTACCGCGCTAAAACCAGCTATAAGTCGCTCGATAGCGCCATAATGGAGCACGCCGACGATATAGCCTATGCGGTACACGACCTAGAAGATGCCATAGCCACCAAAGTACTTACTCTTGATGATTGGCAAACCCATGCTTTACCACAACTGCAGGCGCTTAACTTTAGCTGGTTAAACGATATGCTTGAATCACTCACTTTACGACTGTTTTCAAAGCATGATTTTGAGCGCAAAGATGCCATAGGCGAACTGGTTAATACCTTTATCATTCATATTCATTTAGATGTGCAAAACGAAGCGTTCGAATGCCCTATTTTAAAATACACAGCCAAGCTAGAAACTCAGTACGAGAGTGTACTGCAAATACTTAAACACTTTGTGTTTCAGCGCTTAATTCGCAACCCTAAAATGCAACAAATTGAGTTTAAAGGGCAAAACCTACTGATTGAATTATTTACCGCTTTTGCCAGCGATCCGCTGCGGTTATTGCCCGAAACCACGCAAGCCCAGTACATAGAGGCGCAAAAACAAAACCAAGGTATGCGTATTATTTGCGATTACCTCAGTGGTATGAGTGATGAATACGCCTATAAAACCTATCAACGGCTGTTTTCACCTGTTCAATAATGAGTGGCTTTTAAACGTAAGCGCGTAATTAGCCCCACATACCAATGTTAATGGCACCTATGCATAATTTACTCAGCATATTAACCTGAGG
>NZ_JBEOOE010000043.1:0-22887 GCF_040308885.1 Pseudoalteromonas sp. 120-MNA-CIBAN-0494 | reverse complement strand
AAGTATTGCTGTGGGCTCCATTGTTCTTCTATCGCTTTTTTGCCCAGGGTATTCCACTGTTGAAGCATGGTGCTAAGCTTTAATTGTTTCAGCATTAAAGGTAACGAGGCCGTGAAGTTATCCATGTAGGCCTCCCGGTATCATGCTGCTATAAGCGCTCAAGCTGTGTTGCTTTATTGTCATTGTGGGTCTGTTTGATGCAATCACTAAAAATTGCGCTTCACATTCTCGGATGGCCGGTAATTGTCGCTGAGTAATTGACGCTGCTACAAATCGCCCTAATTGACGCTCACACCCACTTTGTTTAGCTAAATGGAGCAGTTTTACTATGTAATAGCTCGCTTCATCCGCTAAAAGGTGGGCATTAACGTATTCCCAAATAGCTTTGTAATTGTCGTTTGGGAGTAAGTCGTCACGTAGTTGTGAGTAGCGAAATGCTAATGGTTTTTTAACCAGTGCGTCAATAACATGCAAGTAACTAATATTACGTGCACGGCACCCTTTAGAAGCATAGACACGCGCTAACGTTTGAACTAAATCGCTGCCATAGCGCAGCTCTAAACGGTTGTCATATAAACGAACAAGTAATCGGCTACCAATAAGGCGTGACGGGACGCTATAGGTAACACGTTTCAATGAAATCGTACTCGTACGTGACACCGTTAGATAATGCTCGGTGTAATTGACGCTCATCGTCCGTGGTAAAGCGTGTAATTGTCGCTGCTCTACTGCGTACTTATCACTTACACGGCGATTACGGCGAGCAACAATGTCTGCAACAAACGATTCATAGACTTCTCTTGTCTGAAAGTCATAACTACCACGGATTTTTAATGCTTGCTCCAGTTGCGATTTAAGATGCCCATGAGGGCTCTCAATAGCCCCATTTTCATGCGCAATACCACGGTTATTGCGGGTCGCTTTAAAGCCATAATGGATAACTAGCTCATTAAAGCGCTCTGTAAAATCATTATCATTAGTATGATTACGATACGCGGCACTCAGACTGTCTGTACGCACTTCTTTAGGCACACCGCCGGCTGCTTTAAATGCGTTTTGCACACCATCAGAAAAAGCAGCAAAGCTTTCACCGCCGTAAATCACTTGGGCGTAAGCCCAGCCACTGGCGGGCATACGATAATGAAACAACATATGCTTAAGGGGTTCACTAGCAATGGTAACGGGTGACTTCACATGTGTGAAATCACATATACCTAATAGGCCATACTCGTGTGTTTGCAGGAATACGACCTCTTTGCTTGAGCCATACAGTGCCCGCCATTTATGAATTCGACGCTCTAATGTACGCCGTGAACTCGGGTTAAATTTGTCGGTGTGAAACTCGCAAAGATGATCAAAAATTCCCACTGGAGTTAACGTTGCATCACCCTGAAGTAGGGGGACAACAATACTGTCCCAGATAGATTCAAGTGGATCTATACGCGTTCGCCATTGGCGTTTATTAGACAATGGCTGCTCATCCAGTTTATCAATGCGCCTTGCTGAACGTTCAGAAATACCTGCTTTCGCAGCCGCGATAACTTGGCTATTACGCTTTCTATGTTTCATATAAATAGTGACCTGCTGATCAGTGATTCGTGTTCCCGGCACAGTGAACTCCTCCGTTCTGCTATACCGAACTTTATCAGATCAACCGGCCAAGATAATTGTCGCTAGACCGGCCACCGTAATTGTCGCTTAATAGAGCAATGCGGCGTTGACCTTAAATCTGAAAAAAGGCTCTTACATACTCATCATATCAATGGGAATAAAGCAGATAATGAACGAGATAATTTGAGAGTACTTTGTGCAGATTGTCATAAAAAGCAGCCACATCATGATCATATATATGTAAGCAACTCAGATATTCTCAAAATTAACCAACTAAGACGTGAGCAACATAAGTTTGACGTGTTTAATTACGATAATCTGCGAGAGTGTGCGGATACAGCATTAGATGGCCTTTTACAAAAATGTGAGTCGACTAGGTTACCAGGTGCTGAGCTAGGGATTGTTATTCAAGATAAAGAAACATTTGTTTCAATTGATCTTTGCTGGCCACGACGAAAGGTCGCTGTGCTTATTAATATGAGTAATTCTAATATATTAAGAAGACATGGTTGGACTGTATTTACTGCGTTCGACGCCTTAAATAACTTTGAAAATTTTCAGCGTCAAATTAGATAAAAAAATTTAACGTGTTTTACAATGTTCATCAAGCCGGTATCAATCAAAACTGACTTACAACTGACTGCGGCGGCAGCCAATTTATAACATTAAAGATTAAGCTGTCTGAAGGTGGCTTTAGACAAAATGGATGTAGAGCTTGATTTTTAAATCGAGCTCACATTTAGACTTTTTTAAGTATTAATCTTCGATTCCTAAAAAACAGTCTTTAGATTTTGACTCATATAAGAAAGATAAAGGTAAATTTAGTTTCTCTTTGATAAGTTTAAACCATTGAATATCCTCTTTTTTAGGGATGTTACCGGAAACTATTAATAATTCATCACCTGGTTTTTGTGCTAATGGATGCAACTGGTATCTCAGTAATTGGCCTATTGCAGCTTCAATGTCTTGTCTAGCTGAACTTGTGTATTTTAACTCTGCAATTATGTAAGTATTGCCTTTTGTGAAAGTAACATCTCTACGAAATAAGCCATCACGGTCTTGTACCGTACTCTCTATATCTTTACTTTGTAACCATTTTTGAAAGTGCTTTTCCATTCTGGCTTCATTTAAAACCATCGTACTGTATTCGGGGTACTTCCTCCTTATTTCACTCGCATTAATAGCTCCTTGAAAAGCTTCTGCATTAATAGTATTCATAGTGTCAAATACTAGATTTTTTTTATCGAAGTCTCTAAAGTCAAAATTATTAATAATCTGATCTATCACATTCAAAGATTCAGTTAATGATTTTTGGCTAATTGCTGTAACTAATTCAATCGTAGGAAGCTCTTTACTCTGACCTTTTGAAATTGAAATATCGACAGACTGCGGTTTGCTTTCATTAATAAATGAGGTTATTTGATCCTCTTTATTTAAAGGAACAAATCTTACTTTTATTTCGTTTTGAATAGGCTTTGGAGTCACAGAAATACGACCAGCTTCTCCATTGCTACCAAAGACTATTTTTACTGGTGAATCTTTACGCCACTTTTTGGCACCCGCTTTATAATAGGTAGATATATGAATAGCTAATAGATTGCTAGGGTCAACAAAAAGGGGATTAGCTCTAAACCAATCTGAGGCTAATTCACTGCTTGATAATTTTGATTCATCTATGTTCATATTTTGTGTCCTTCGTGAGTATTCTAAATAAAGTTTGAATGCTTCCCTAAATCCAAATGCTCTCTAAGCATTTAGAGTTCATCATATCGTTAATCTCTATAAATTTTAGATATGCTTTTCCTTTTTTTAATGATTTATCGTTGATACCAAGTTTCGAATTTTGGTAAGTAATGGGCGTGACATTTATATAGTGAAAGCTATCAAGTCTAATTAAAACCTTGTTTAAGCTGTCGTTACTAATTTTTGAGTTGAGCTTTTTTGATATGAGTTCATGAAGCGGGGTCAGTTCAATATCGGCGGTGTCCATATTTGTAAAGTGAACCTCTAAATTATCTTCACCATAATATTGATATACAAGTTCATTTGTACTGCAAATAAAAACAACTCCTTCACCTGCATTGATTTGATCCAAAATATTAAACAATCCTAAGGCCACTTTAATATCAATAGGTTTCAAATTGGGATTTGAAATCACGTTATTGGTAAAAGATTCAAAGCTTTCGGGGGCCTTGTCAAAAGAAAACCCTTTCTCACCATTGTTATTTTTAGTGTATTTTTGCAGTAGTGGTCTATGTATATAGATTTTACTATTTTTGAGATGCTTTTGAGTGAGCTTAGTATTTTGATGCTTATTCTTTAAAACAATAGGGTTATCTACCGAGCCTGGTTTTAAATTAACTTCTTCCATATAAAGTCCATTTCAACGTTATAGTCTGTATATTGCTATAATATTCATTATAAAACAAACACTTATTTTTTAACGTTTGTTTTTCTAAATAAAAAAAGAAAAACCTTTTTTATTTACTTTAAGTTCAATGGCTTATGCCGTTTTGTGTTTGATTTTCTTACGTGATCTGAAAATATTTCACCCAGCTACTATGTGCTCATTGATTAACAATAACTAGGTACATAGCATGAACACAACCCCTCAATTAAAACGTATTGTGGCACACTTTTCCACTGAATTATTAGAAGAGTTCGACGTAGAAGAGCTTTGGCAAGATAAGCTATTTAAAAAGGCTTTATGTAACATTTCGGGCTTTAGCTATACAAATTTACAGTGCTTAGATGCTGATGATTTGATCTTGCGATTAGATCATTTAGCATTAAACACAATGCCTAAAACGTTACAAAAAAATGTGCATATATTTTGTGAAGCGTTTGATCTACCAAAAGCGGTAACTCCTTTAGTTATTTTTTCGTGTTGCATGACGCTCAGTAAGCCATTGCGCGAACTTGTCGAATACTTACGTGACGATTACGCGAGCGTTATTTTAGAAAAAATAGCTTATGTGATTGGTATTGATGAAGCACTACTCAACAAGCAAATTGGATTAATCATTGAATCTGGCATGTATTCAATGGATATGGAGATATTTGCTGGGGAAGATGAGTTTTTAATATTACCAAACGCAATTGCTAAAAGTCTTCTCGAGGGTAAGTTAAATAGTGAAAGTGATATTTTATCTAACTTGGTCTCTCCTTGTGAAGCTTCTGAACTTAGCGCTGCTGATTTATCTCACTTAGATTTAAATACTTTACTAAAAGCCACGCAAAATGCGACTAAAACGGGTGGGCAAGCATTGAGTATTTTATTTTATGGTGTGCCAGGTTCGGGCAAAACTTCATTGGCGAAATATATAGCGCAAGCCTGTGGTTCACAGTTGCTAAAGGTACAAGCTAAAGGCAGTAACTTAATAAACCCAACAAACGAGCTCGATAGTCGAAGCGCAAGCTCTGAGCTGCGTTTAGAGCACTTTAATGTGGTGAGTAAGTTGGTAGGTAAGCGTAAAAAAACAATATTGTTATTGGATGAGTGTGAAAACATTTTTGAGCGTGATTTATTCTCTAAAAGCTTCTCAAAAGAGCTACTTCATACTTATATTGAAAATCATCTTGTAGTGAGTATTTGGATCACAAATCATTTAGAAGATTTACCACAGAGCGTTATTAGGCGATTTAATATTGTTTACGAAATTCCTGAGCTAAACAAAACGACTAAAGAAAAAATGATTGGCAAATATGTTAAAGGTTTGAGTGTTGGTAATAGATTTATAAGTAAATTAGCTACTCAAAAAAACTTACTGCCAGCTCATATTGCTAAAGCTGTTCATGTAGCTAGGTTATGCGGATTTAAAGCACAAACCGCGCGTGAATGCATAGAAGAGAATATTCAAGATACTTTAACTGCATGCGGCTTTTCAACACACGAGCTGACTTATCAAGCAGCGCAAAAATTTAATCCTAAAATGGTAAATATAGAGTCCGAATATTCATCACTCGAACAGGTTGAAGAGGCTGTAATAGAGTATTCGAGTTCACGAACTCTGCTAACAGGCCCGCCTGGCACAGGTAAAACAGCTTTTGTAAATTACTTATGCGGAAAAGCTGATTCTAAACTTATTTCTGTGAAAGCATCTGACTTATTAAGCAAGTGGGTTGGCGAAAGTGAGCAGAATATTGCTCAACTATTTAAACAAGCTACACAAGAAGGAAGTGCAATATTTATTGATGAGGCAGATAGCTTGCTATGTAGTCGTGAACAAGCGACGGCAAATTGGGAAGTGCTAACAGTTAATGAATTACTATGCCATATGGAGCAATTTCAACTCCCACTTTTTGCAGCAACTAACTTTGCTAAAAATTTAGATAAAGCGGTAATGAGGCGATTTGATTTTAATTTAAATTTAACCTATTTGACTCCGGTACAGGCTAAGCAATTATTTAAAGATACTTTAGGCCCAGGAGTATTAAATAAGCACCTAATGCATGAGTTATACAAGCTTACAAAGCTCACACCAGGTGACTTTGCGATTGTAAAAAGGCAAATGAAGTTTTCAAAAAAGCGCATGACTCAAGAGCGAATGTTATCGATTTTACAAGAGCAAAACGATCTTAAAGAAGGCGAAAAGCAGAAGATTGGGTTTGTTATTTAGTTTTTAGAATTAGTTACATCTAATTATCGCTACAGAATAGTGGACTTCTCACAGCTTATAACTTAGAAATAGTTAAAAGCTTTAATTCTTAAAAGGATATCTATGAAAGTTAATGAACAGTATGTCTATATATACAGAGACCCAAAGACTTCCAAAATTAAATATGCGGGGAGGGGCAAGTCTGCTACACGAGCCTCATCGCACCAAAAAAAGACACATAATAGTGAACTTGAGAATTGGCTGAAAAAAGCAAGCTATAAGCTCGAAATAGCAGGCCCGTATGAAAATGAACAAACAGCTATTGCTGTTGAAGAAGCATTAATTTCTACTCACCAGCCTGAATTTAATATGCGAAAAGAGTCTTCTAAGTACAGTTTTCGTCCTTTGGGTGTGCCAGAAAAATACATTACTAGGCTTGAGCAACAACCTTTAGAATATGACTGTTTGTTTAAAGGGAATACAGAGTCAATTATATTAGTTAAGGTCACAGATAAAACGCTAGGCGATAGAGTTGGGTATAATTTAGTAGACCCACCTAGTGATGATGCAATCGTCGAAAGAGTAGAAAAATATTGGCAATTAGGAAATGATAAATATCTAGGGACTTGGATTAAAGATAAAAAACTGTCTCCGACGTTAATACTTGGTATTACAGGGAGTCCTGGAAACCAAGTAATAATAGCCTCTCTTGAAGTTGATATTTCTGCATGGGATGCGGTTGAAGTTATGAAAAAAAAGCTCATAACAGTACCTTTAAAAGATCGATCAAAGTTAGATAAACATTATTTACGTGGGTATCGTATAGCTTTATCAGCTGACATAAAATTTGGACGAAGTATCCAAGAGCACTTTAGAGTAATTCATAAATGACTACTTCCCACCTAATTTAATGAATTCACATCGTCATTTATCAATTTTAGAGCTTGTGGCAATAACGCCTAGCTCTATCTCGACCCAACAGCTACAGCGAAAACTGCTTGAACGTGGCTTTGATATTTCAACTCGCATGCTCCAGCGAGACCTACAATCACTTTACGAGCAAGGTTGCTTTGGGCTTGAAAAAGATACCCGCAGTAAACCATATGGTTGGTCTATTAATGCGCAGTGGCGAGGTGGTAGCGCTAAAATTATGAGCAGTGAAGTAGCTGAGCATTATTTGTTACTAGAGCAGTTACTGTCGCAATCAGTCCCGAGTGATGTTAAACGCTCTGTGCATATTAAAGCAGAACAGGCGCTTAAACGTTTTAATGGGCTTTTGCCCGATTGGCTTTCAACCCTACCAAAACCGCCTTTAAAAGTGAATATTGATAGCAAATTAGTTGCACAAATTGAGCATGCGATTAAGCATAAGCGTGCAGTGAGCGCTGAACTTTATAGGGTACTTTACGATGAAGCACATTGGTTGAAGTTTGCTGAGTTGAGTTTTTACAACTTAGTTGAGCAAGGCGGTGTGTTGATGGCGCAGTTTATGGTGGGGTCGCTTCACGATAAATGCTATCAAATGCCGGTTTACCGTATCCGCAATGTACAGATTTTGCAAAAAACACGACGAGAGCCAAGTACTGAGCAGTTAAAGTCGTTACGCAGTGCGATTAATAAAGGTATGAAGCAAGAAACGATCGAGTTAATTGTAAAAGTGCCTAACCACTCTGCGGTTAATCAAGAGTTTATTGAACTTGGCGAGCTGACTGATAAGCAAAGTATTGATGAAAAAAATGTATTACTTACCTACCAAACTATTGATACCGAGCAATTGACTGATGAGCTATTTAAATGTGCTCATTGGCTAGAGGTTATTAAGCCTGAAAAGCTGCGACAAAGAATTGTTAGCAAGCTTAAAGCGGCCGCTAACATTTATAAATAACTCCACTAATTTAGGTGCGTCAAAAATTGACGCACCTGTTTGTTATGCTCCTTTTAAAGATGAAGGAGGTGTTATGTTTCAATTAATTCAGCAGAATGATGGTTTATCAATCGGTGTATTTGGTATTGGTGGGTGCGGTTGTAATACGCTTAACAGTATTTTTGAGCAACGCGAGTCTGATCAGGCGCACTTGTACAGTGTTAATACCGATAAAGTAGTGCTTGAGCATACACAAAGTGATGAAGCTGTGCTTATAGGTGCTGAGCTCACTCATGGTTATGGTGCAGGAGCAGATCCTAAAGTTGGGCTGCAAGCGGCAGAAGAGAGTAAAGAGCAGCTTTTAACGCTTATTAATGGCTGCGATATAATACTGTGTGCAACAGGGTTGGGTGGCGGTACTGGGACTGGCGCCAGCCCTTACATTGCAAAACTTGCTAGTGAGCATGGCAAACCCATTATATTTGTTGCTACATTGCCATTTAGCAGTGAAGGGCAGTTTAGGAGTAATATAGCGCAAGCAGGTTTAAATGAGCTTAAAGAGCATGCTAATGCTGTTATTACGCTCCCTAACGATCAACTTATTGAAGTGCTAGGTAATGATATTGGCTTATTTGACGCCTTTAAGCATAGCAACCAAATACTTCATTCATTGATAAAATCCCTCATCGATATGCTGTGTTTTCAGGGGCTTATTAATGTTGACTTAAACGATTTTGCTAAAATTATGGATTGCCAGGGTGATGCTGTACTGGGTGTTGGTAAGTGCAATGATGAAAGCGAGCTTACTACTGCACTTGATAGTGCACTCAATAACCCACTTGTTAATCAGGTTGATATGTCATCAAGTACAGGTGTGATAATACAAGTGAACTGTAAAGATGAAATTTCACTAGGTAGTTATAACCTCATTACCGATACAGTACGTCAGCAAGTAAGCTCAAATGCTTTAGTTATTTGTGGTGTTTCAAAAATAGAAAGCTTATCGACCAATTATGAGCTGCTAGTTATTGCTACGGGCGCGAGTTCTAAAATGGTTATTGATGACAATAAAAGTGAGTCAAGCTCTAAAGTAGTCGCTACTAAGCCAAAAGCATCTGATATTTTTGATATCCCCGCTTTTATAAGAAATCAGTCTGCACCGCCTAGTAAAAGCTCTTTATAGGGTTTGTAAGCAAAGAAAAAGTTATATAGCTATATGTAAACGCTACTCTAATATATGCATAGGGCGGCTCTTTTTAAGCTTTCGGGCTTGCTGGTTTATATTACTCCAGATAGTTGAATAAGCACTTACTGTACTTTTGACTTTGGCGATAAATTTATTTGAATAATCTAATTTAAAAAATGATTTTTTAACCGTTTTGTTTTTTAACTTAGTCTGTATTTTTACTTCTTTGAGTATTTCCTTCTCAAAAAGGGAAAAGTTTTTATAAAGTGCTTTAATATCAGTGTTATATATTTTATTCGAGTGGTCATAATGTTTACTCATCGGATCGTGCTCTGAAACAGAGTGATGAAGCATTTTTTTAGAGTCAATTTCAGCAATTGTTGATGACCCAATTTTTTTAGTTAGCACTTCTTTCATGTGCGATTTTAAGAAGCTGCGAAGTAGTGTTGGAAATGCTCCGGCTGAGCCTTTTATATTTATGTTATCTCGCGGGGCCGCCACCATGTTTTTTGGCGCATGATATTTAAGAGCTCGGTTTAAACTCTCTTTACTGATGGGTTTTGAGTCGTCTTTAACCTTGCAAAATAAGTAGGTACGGTTTGTGTCTGGGTTTAATTTTAATTCTTGCTGTATTGCTTTTTTCATCTCGGGTGTGAGTTGTATTTTAAACTCTTTTTGGTTTTTCATAGCACCGCGAGTGGTATGGGTTGTTTCAGGAAACGTTAAAAACTTAGGATTATCTAAATCATCTATATACGACAGACGCAAGTTACAAATATTTATGGGTCTTAGCCCAGTAAACATCATCAGTAGTACGGCATTTATTAATGTATTATTTTTAGATGTTTTTAGGTTTATGTATAGCTGAGAAATTAGAGATATATCAGTATAGGCCTTACAAGCAATAGGCTTCGAAGTTCTAGACGATATATAATTATTGTCTACTTCTAGGAATGGATTAGTGCCGTTATTATACTTATTTTTTGCGAATACCCACAGTTTTTTCATCTGCTCGAATTGCTTAGCCACATGCGGGCCACTTTTCTCTGTTAGTAGTTGGTCAAGCGTTGCTTCTATTATCTCAGGCGTAATAGTCTGAAATAACGTATTTTTACCAAAGGCATTTTGAATTGCATTAAGGTAAGAGGTGTATGTTTTTACTGTGGTGCTAGCTAACTTGCTAGGGCTATGTTTATTAATTGCCTGTAAGTTTTCTATTTGTTTACTCACTACAAATTCGAATGTGTAATTAGAGGTGTTCTTTTTGTATATTTCGGCCGCTTTTAATTTCGCTGCTGAAAAACTCATATCATTAGAATCACCAATCTTTGTGTTTTTTATGCCATGTTCTTTTTTAAAATGAGTAAAAAATTTAATAATGCCATCATGCTGGAAGACAATTCTTATTTGATCTTTAAGTTGATATTTTGAAAGTCTTTTTCCTTTTTCTTGCGCCAATATAATAGTCGCAAGACTGGCTAGCTCTTCCATTGACTCGTCATTGTACGGTGGCTTAAATGCATTAAATTCAGCCATGCAAAGGTCACGACTTTTAATCGTGACCTCACATGGTTTTACTGAATTTAATACTGATGTTGCCATTAATATTAAAACCTTAAAAAAGTTAAAATCCTCAAATAATTGATGAGGTATCGCTCTAATAAGGCAATGATATGAAATTAGTTTTTTTTACAAAAACTTTGGTAAGTCGAAATTAAACTTTTTTTAATTATTTTTTGCTTTGGCCTCATGGGCATCTAAATATCTCTCAACGACAGCTCTTCCCTCTGCTGTTAATATTAAATCTTTTGTTGTCCTTCCAGTGTCTCCAAGTGGCTGGTTGATGAAATTTACATAGCTACCTTTGTAAACTAAATAAGCTTTAATTCTATCTCTCAGGGCTTTTTTTACGTTATTTTCTTTAAGATTTTTAGCTTGATTACTTTGCATGCCGGTAAGTCTCATTTTTTGGCTTTCAAGCTCCTTCGCTCTTTTCAAAATACTTACTTCATGAATTTTAAAAACATTAAATTTTAATTTTGTAGAGGTTCCAAATAACTCTTCAGACCTATCATAGTTAAGCCCATTCGGATCATCGTTTTTTCTAAGGTGATGAAGCGCTAGTCGGGTTAGTTCTTCTGCATGTCTAAAATGGTAGCCGTTATCAACCATAATCGCTTTTGTGTTGGATTTAAAAAAGCTTCGACACATTGTGCAAAAGGCTCCAGCAGATCCTTTCATTACAATATTTCTTTGATCACCTTTTACTGCATCAACGGGTGAATAATCTTTTATCACCTTATCTAACGATCTTTTTGCAAATGGCTTTCTAACGTCCCGTGGCTGAAGAAATATATGAGTAGGATTACAGTTCGGAAGCGCATTTTCCATCCACGCTCTTTGTTCCAAAATAATCGCACGCATAGCTTTGGTTAATGGCAACTTGTATTCTTTTTGGTTTTTCATTTCTCCACGAACTCCGACAACAGATGCCGGAAAGGTAATTAATGTTGGGAAGTGGATACTATTGAGCCACTCCCACTTCATTTGTGGAATATTAATAGGGCGTATACCTGTCAAAATCATGAATCGAGCTGCATTTTTTTGATGTACATTTGGTGCAGACGCGAGGTTTATCCACAATTCAGCTATTGAATCTAAGTCTGTATAAACTTGGCAAGGACGAGGGCTTTCTACACGGTCAGATACGTAAAAGTCATCGATATCAGCTGCTGGGTTTTTACCTGAGTTAAATTTGTTCTTAGCAAATCGCCATACTCTTCTAATCTGTGCAAAAAGCTCGATTGCCTGGTTATTGGACTCTGTCTGGATAATTAAATCTACAATCTTTTCTAACTCTCCAGCTGTAAGAGATTGGAACGCACGCTTAAGTGGGAAATGATGCCTGAGCTTTTTTATTCTGCATTGATATGTTCTGAGCGATGAAGCTGCAAATTTAGTGGGTGCGGTGTTATGACGCTCTATTAAGCTTTGTTCATAAGCATCAAACACAGTTTTAATATTATGATTATTTAAAACGCCATACTTCATTTGATCAGTAAACTTTCGTGCTTTTGCTATTGTTAATTCAGGTGCTTCTCCTAATTTAGTATTCGCTATACCAGATGATTTAGGGAAAGCTGAGTAAAAAGATACTGTTCCAGATAGGGTAAATATAAGACGAAGATTGTGTTGTGCCTCATATTTCGATAATCGCTTCGTATCTTGCTTCTTAACCTCTTGTTTTGATTTTTCTTTTTCCTCAAAAAAGATGATTTGAGAGGCCAAAATAACACAGCGATTTATGTGCTGCATAGAAAATGGCGATTTAAGTTGCTTCCATTCTAGTTTCGCTTTCGTGTATTGAGCTTTGGTAAGCGTTGACAATGGTTTTTTCACTTTGATTAAACCTATATAAATAAAGGCCTTGCGGCGATTTTTATTGATTAAGATCAACAAAGCAACAGAGAATGATAGGCATAATTCGCGGCTGTTATTTACACCCAAAAATAAAAATTTGTGTTACTAACTTGTGTTACGATTTAATGAAAAATAGCGGTTTTTTATTAAACTAGAACTGCACAAAAGTTAGCCTTTACACACCTTTGTTTTTACTTATCTTTTTGTTTTATAATGATATTAATTTAAAAGGCTTAAAAATGGCTCTACTCATAAATAATAAATGCATTAACTGCGATATGTGCGATCCAGAGTGCCCAAATGAGGCTATTTATATGGGGGCTAAAATATATCAAATAGATCCCAGTAAATGCACTGAATGCGTAGGTCATTATGATAAGCCTACTTGCGTAAGTGTCTGCCCAATTGATTGTATTAAGCCAGACCCAACCCATAGTGAAACTATTGATGAGCTTGCCGATAAGTACGTAAGGTTAACTAGTAGTTGTTAGGTAATTTGAAGCTAACTTATTGAGGATTGACATTTTTAATTGGCAGATTAAAACTCACTATAAATCTGTCTTCGTCATTTGTAAAAGCAACTGAACCTTGGTACTTTTCGGCGATGCTGGCCACAATTGATAGGCCAAGCCCAGCGCCGTTTGCTGCGCCTTTACGCCAAAAACGAGTTGCCATATTAGCTAAATCAGCTTGGTTAATATGGGCGTGGTTACTAATGGTTATTTTTAGTGCTGTGGCTGTTAAATTAGCGGCTAAAATGACTGGTGTATTCGCTTTGCTGTACTTAAATGCGTTATCAAGTAAATTACGACACACTATAGTGAGCATGGCACTGGGAATACAGTACACTGGCTGGCTTGCTGTTATATTATAGGTTAAGCGGGCGTTATTGTTGTTTGATTCTGTTACCACAGTAGTAATTAACGAATCAAGCTCCCAAGGCTCTGTAATGTTTAGCGGCGTGTCGGCATCTACATGGGCTAACACCAGTAGATTGTCTAAAATAGTATTTAATCTATGCGCACTTTTTTTAGCTTGCCCTAGTGCTTTTTGCTGGGTGGTATCTTGCGTAAGCTCAGCTAATTGTATTTGCGCTAAAATGCCGGCTAGTGGGGTTCTTAGCTCATGCGCGGCATTACTGGTAAAGTGTTTTTCGCGGCTGATCCCTTTTGCTAAGCGGGCCATTAAGGCATTTTGGCTAGTTATAAGCGGTTGCAGTTCTTTTAAAGGCTGGTTTAACTGTATCGGTTCTAAGTCGTGACTGCCGCGTTTTTCAAGCGCGTGTATTAATAACTTTATTGGCCGTATTCCTGTGCCAATTGCAAACCAAAGTAATATTAGGGCAACAAAAATAGCTAACGCCGGTGGAATGAGTATGCTAATGAGCAAGTCGTGATAGAGCACATCGCGCTCGGCCACTTTATCGGCAATGGTAATTTTATATTGCGCAGTAATTAAGGTGAATGTACGCCACTGCGCTTGCTCAGAGCTTAAATAACTAAAACCTTGGTTTAAGCTAGGCTGATTGGGAAACGATTGGCTGTTACTGCTGGCAATTATACTGCCTTGCAGGGAGCTAATTTGACAGGTTAGGCCTTTTTCAGTGTTTACCCCACTGGCATTTATAATATCAGGGAGGCTTTTACTGAGCGCATCTTTGGGTACGTGGGCTAAAATGTTACCTAACATAAAAGCGGTTGAGCGCAGGCGCTGATCAAAGTTAACCTCTAACTTATTGTTTAACCCCGATATCATCCACACACTGGCGATAAGCCAAAAGCCTAAAAAGACCGCTGCAACCAATACCGTTAACCGTAACCGCAAGCTCATTAGTGGCTCACCTCTATTGTGCCTAATCTAAAGCCTAGGCCACGTATGGTTTCTATTGCCGGTGCGCCTAGTTTTTTACGTAAATTAAAAATATGTACGTTAAGTGCGTTACTCGCTACATCATCGCACACGCCATAAAGTACATTTTTTAACTGGCTTTGGGTTAAAATTTGTTGCGGACTATTTAAAAAGGTTTGCAGTAATAAGTCCTCGTTACGTGACAAGCAAACAAGCGTGCCATTGAGTAATGCTTTATGTTGCTCTAAATCGTATTGCAGTGCGCCGTGAGTAATTGTATTGCTGAGCCTATCGCTTGCGCGGCGCTTTAAGCTTAATAGCCGCGCTAATAACTCTCTTAAATCAAAAGGTTTTACCAGGTAGTCGTCGGCGCCTTTTTTTAATCCAATAACTTTGTCATCTATGGTATTGCTGGCGGTAAGAATAAGCACGGGTAGCGAAAAACGATTGTCACGCAGCCAGCTTAACCAGTTAATGCCATTACCATCGGGTAGGTTTAAATCAAGAATGCATAAATCAAAATTGCTCGATTGCATATAAGTAGTGGCTGCGCTTAGTGTACTAACGTGCTCAACGGCTAGCCCTTGGTGGGTTAAGTAAGTACAAATAGCGTCGGCTATTACGTCGTCATCTTCCACTAACAATACAAACATACTCGCTACCCTGTTTAAAACACCCTAGCTAGAATACCTGTTTCCATTGGTGAAGTAACTGCTATGTGCTTATTTACTATTAATTTTTGCTCTTAATATTGGCTTAATTAACGCTTTGTATACTATAGCGGCTAACCGTATTTAAAGAAGATTTATAGCCATGTTAAGTATTTCACTCGGGCCGTTTGTTATTGCCATTTCGCAGCTTATTATTTTATTAGGCTTAGGCGTATTTTGGTTGCTTACCTATTTACAAACCCGTAAGCAACCACAGCAAAAAGCAATTTTAGACACTGTATTTAAAGCGTTTGTAGTGGGCTTTATTGTTGCGCGATTAATGTTTGTTTTGATTATGTGGGATGCGTATCAAGAAAACTGGTGGCAACTTATTAATATAAGTGATGGCGGCTTTATGCCTTCTTATGGCTGGGTGGCGGGTGCGCTTGTGTTGGCGCTGTATGCGCGAGGCAAAAAAGCAGTGCTGAAAACCTATTTCATAGCGGCTATTGTCGCGTTGTTTACCATTATGGTGCCTACCTTTGCTGCCTCTATTTATAAAGCTGGGGTTGAGCTGCCACAATCTGCGGTATATAACCTGCGTGGTAAAGAGGTTGATTTACAGTCATTTAAAGGCAAACCTGTCGTTATTAACTTTTGGGCGTCGTGGTGCCCACCGTGTCGTAAAGAAATGCCGGTATTACAGGCTGCGCAAAAAAACAATCCTAATATAGCCTTTGTTTTTGTTAACCAAGGAGAGGATTTATTTACGGTACAAAAATTTATTAATGCTGAGCAGCTCGACTTACGCAATGTGTTTTTTGATCAAAACAGTAATGTAAGTCGTGAATCCGGAGCTGCTGGGCTACCAACCACGCTTTTTTATAGCAGTGATGGCAAATTAGTAACCAGTCACATGGGAGAGCTCTCACACGCGAGTTTGCGTTATTACATGCAAGCTATAAATCAACAGTCTGCACAATAAGGATGCCTCATGAAGTTAATTTATTTATTGCCATTACTTGCGTTTACCTCGCCCATATTGGCTCAACAAAAAGCACTGCCAGCACCCCTTAAGTTAGTTACTGAGCAAGGCGGCGAAATAGTCAGCGAGTTTGCAGCGCCTGCCAACATGAAAGGCTATGTTGCCGACTTTAAAGGCCAAGTTATTACTTTATATATCACCGCCGACGAGCAATATTTATTTACCGGCCCTATGCTTGACGCCAATGGTAATAATGTAGGAGAGCAAGCAGCAAACGACTACGCTACAGGCCCTAAAGCGCAAAAAGACTGGCAAACATTAGAGAGTAGCCATTGGATAGTTGATGGTTCAGCCTCGGCAAAGCGAGTAGTTTATACCTTCACTGATCCAAACTGCCCTTACTGCAGACAGTTTTGGCAAAATGCGCGTCCTTGGGTGGATGCGGGTGAGGTACAAATACGCCATATTTTAGTGGGTATTTTAAAAGCCGACAGCTTAGACAAAGCGGCGGCTATTATGAGTGCAAGCAACCCTGAAGAAGTGTTAAAAAAGTTTGAAAACGATAATTTAGTGGGTACATTACAGCCGCTAAAAAATCCACCTGAGCACATAAATGCGCAATTAATGAAAAACCATCAAATAATGATGAGTGTTGGTGCCAGAGCCACCCCCGCTACTTTTTATCACGATGCTAATGGTGCGGTAAAAATGCAAATGGGTTTACCGCCTGCGTCATTAATGACTGAGATCCTCGGCCCACTGCCAAGTAAGCCAACCAAGTAAGCCAACCAAGTAAAAACCCAACTTAGTACATAGTGTGCAACGTCAAGCCGGTAAAAGTTTTACCGGCTTTTTTATAAATAACGTTAAACATTGTTACACTTTGTTATTTACATAAGCTATTCAGTAAGTTATCGACTTTATTAATCGGCCATTAAGTTTGGCGCTGTAGACTTAGCAGCAATTTTTGACCCGCTATTGACCTTTATTGATAGCGCTGCCGCTAAGTATCAAAAGCGCATAAAACGGAACCGCACACTGTCATGAGTACTTGCAATAATCGCCCCTTTTCACTACCAGCATTAACATTTATAAAATCAGCGCTGTGTTTATCTGTTTTATCTGCCATAGGTAGCGCGTATGCGGCGCAACCAGCCCTCACCGCTAAAAATAATGCCGATATAGAAGTAATAGAAGTACGAGGGATTCGCTCCAGTATGGCCGAAAACCTCGACATTAAACGCATGTCTAGCTCAGTTGTTGATGCTATAACCGCAGAAGATATTGGTAAGTTTCCAGACAAAAACGTAGCCGACTCATTGCAACGTATACCAGGGGTAATGATTGAACGTGATGGCGGCGAAGGCGCATCGGTAAGTATTCGAGGTTTGTCGTCTGAGCTTACTTTTACTCAGCTTAACGGTAATTTTATTGCCTCGTCACCAGGTGAGCCTTCGCGTTCGTTTGATTACACGCTACTCCCTTCAGCCATGATAGCCAGTGTTGAGGTATATAAATCGCCCGAAGCGCGTTTAGATGAAGGCGGTGTAGGTGGCACAGTAATAATGCATAGCCGTAAGCCGCTCAGCATGGAGGCAAATTCTGGAGTGCTCAATGTTGAAGGGACTTACAGTGACGTAACGCAAAACAGTGAGCCACAACTAACCGGTTTATATTCTTGGAAAAACGATGCCGAAACACTTGGCTTTTTAGTGGGTTATACTCGCCAAGAACGCACTAATCGTACCCTCTCGGGTGGCACCGATGCCAATGTATGGCGCTACACAGGTGATGGTCAACCGGTAGATGTAAATGGTAACGCGGTCAATAACAATAATAGTTGGGATACAATTACCGATACCAATGGTAATAATTATGATGGCGTGTGGTTTCCACAAGTCGTGCGCGGCTCGGTACTTAATGAAAAACGTGAACGTGAAGGCATACAGTTTAGTACCCAGTGGCGTCCAACCAATCGTGTAGAAATAGGATTAAACTATTTTGGCTTTACGCTGGGGCAAAACAGAACTGAGTCGGTTATTGATATGCCAGAGTGGTCGTTAAATCCCGATTACCTAACCGATGTGAACTTGGATGAATCGGGCACGATTGTTAATGGTATGCAGTTTGATGCTACAGCGAGTGGCGCACAAGGTGACATGCAGTTTCCGTGGATGCGTGGCAGTTATGTTCGTGAGGAGTCGAGTTCAGATACCTTCGATTTTAATTTAACTTACGAAGGTGATGATTTTAAAGCGCGCTTTGTTGCGGGCAATACTCGCTCAAAAGGCGGCCCAGAAGAAAGTTGGGAGGCCGCCTATAAAAGCTCAAATACCAGCGAAAACCCAACAACCATTGAAAACGCAGCGCAAAATGCTGGTTGGCAACTTGGTAAAAACGATGTAACCCTCAATATAGACCCAAATACACTGGCTAATTTACTCAGTGGCGTAGGCGGTGGGCGCGATCCGGGTTCATCAAACTCAAGCTTTGTACGCAGCGAGCTTGAAGAAAGTTACTACCAAGGCGATCTAGATTTTTACACCGATTGGGGCTTTTTAACAACCATTAAAACCGGCGTAAAATACCGCGAAGCCACATTACACCGCGAAACCGGTAATACCTTCTTTTTAGATCCTCGTTTTGATATTGTCGCTGGGGAAGCCAAAGAGGGCGGCATAACTCGCTTTGACAGTTACCAGTGGAATAACGGTATGCCGGCAGCGCAAGATGTTTTTATTAACCAAGGCAATATTGCAGGGGGCTTTAATATAAACCAAATGCCCAGTATTGATTGGGATAAATACCGCGATATGATTACCAGTAACTACGTGCCTTACACCCGTATGGAAGACAACTTTGTATACGATATAGAAGAAAAAATAGCGGCTTTTTATCTGCAAGGTGACTTTGAATTTAATCAAGTTAGAGGTAATTTAGGAGTACGGGTTGTACGCAGCAAAACCATGAGTGCTTCTACCGATTTATATACCTACTTTTTAGATCATACCAATGATGAAACAGGGGAGCCTGTTACCGGTGATGATCGCTCAGTCGAGGATTACCAACTTGTAGTGCAACAAAACACCGACACCCAAGTACTGCCTAGCTTTAACATTGCCTGGGATGCCACAGATGACTTAGTTATTCGTGGCGCGGTTGCTAAAGTAATGTCGCGCCCCGATTATGCTGATTTAGGCGCGCAGCAACGCATTAGTTATATTTCAGACGAGTGGGCACAAGACAGAGCCGATTTTAACGAGCAACCTGGCTTTAGTGGCAGTGGCGGTAATAAAAACTTAAAATCGTTTATATCGGTACAAGCCGATTTATCTATCGAATATTATTACGCTGAAGGCTCAGCAATTGGCTTAGCGCTATTTCATAAAAAAGTTGATAACTTTGTAGTGCCAGTGGTAATTAACGCCCAACAAAATTTTGCTGGTAAAAACGGTATTGTAGAGGCGGGTAATATAAATATTACTCCTTACAGCACAGTAGGTAATGGCACTAACGCGGTATCTAAAGGAGCCGAGGTGTTTTTGCAACATGCCTTTGATAGCGGCTTTGGTTTTTACGCTAACTACACCTATAACAAAACCAATAAAGCAGAAGTAACCGTAGATGGCGAAGCATTTGGACAATCGCCACTGATCGGCAGTGCTAAGTATCAATATAATACTTCGGTTTATTTTGAGGGTGATGATTTTAACATACGTGCCTCATACAATAAGCGCGGCGAAACGGTACTGGGCTTAAATAGTGGCTTAAACGTGTACCAAGACCCATACGATCAAGTTGATGTTAATGCCTCAATTAACTTATACGAAGGCCTTAGTTTTACCGCAGCAATTATAAACTTAACCAAGTCAGAGTCGGTTACCCGTTTAGGTAACGATAGTGACGCACGGTTACTAAACTCAAGCTACTCGGGCAGGCGTTATTACGCTGGGTTTAACTACAGCTTTTAAACTGCTCCCTAAAGCAACTTTTAATAAGCCGGCTTAAACATAAAGTTGGCTTATTATTTGTGTTTACCTTGTTTCTTAACGGTATGAATACTATGATGAATTTATAATTAAAATTGAGTAATCACCGCGAGTAACTAATATTGATAACCTATCAGCCTTTAATTAATGACTCTGCGTCCTTAATCGAATTTACCCGCATTTATTTAGCCGTTTTTTATACCTTTGTAGCGGGGTTCTACACCGTTAGAATACTCTATAAAAACAGCAATACACCATCGGGAGTGATTTTTACAGGGACAAAATATTGCGCTAATTGGTGGAATCACTTCGTTTTTCGTTTTTTTAGAGCTGCTATTTGGTTGGTGTGTGTTGTAAGAGTATTTATACCTGCAACCGATAACTACCTCGGAATTTTTGTGCCGTTAAATACATGGCCAGGCGTAATGCTAGGTAATGCTTTATTAACTGTTGGTTTTATATTAACTATGGTGGTGCATTTTAATATGGCATCACTTTGGCGTTCAGGAATAGACCCACAAGGGCCCGATGAGCTAAAAGTAAACGGCTTTTATGCGTATTCTCGTAATCCTATGTATTTAGGCGTTGCTGCGGCGCAGTTAGGCTTTTTTTTAGCATTGCCGAGTGTGTTTAGCTTAGTGTGTTTACTGGTTGGGCTTACTGCGTTATATCGTCAGGTGTTGATTGAAGAGCAGCATTTAGTGAGCATATTTAACACCCAATATAAAAAATATAAAGAATTAGTACCACGTTGGTTATAATAATTACTCCGTTATTTTGCAGCAATGAGGGTTTTAGTTTAACTACCAATGAGTAATACTTTACTTTTGCTACAAAAAATCATGATTACAAAAGCAATTTATTGCTATTTTTACAAGTATATTTTAACGTTAATATATTGAATACTTAACTAGCTTCACCTTGCTTTAGAGGCAAACATAGTATGACAAAAAATGAGTTAATAGAACTAGAAGATGTGCTTGATTTAATGCTTGATGCTGTGTGCGTGGTAAATAAAGTAGGTAAGTTTGTATTTGTAAGTGCCGCGTTTGAACAAATATTTGGTTATAAAGCTGCCGAAGTAGTAGGCAAGCCTATGATTGATTACGTTTATAAAGGCGATCATAATAAAACTTATAATGCCGTTGCTTCACTTTTGTCGGGCGAAACAACTCATTCACGGTTCGAAAACCGCTGGGTTCGTAAAGACGGTCAAATAATTCATATTTTGTGGTCAGTGTGCTGGTCATCAGATCACCAAGTAAGAATTGCAGTTGCTCACGATATTACCGAGCGAAAAAAAATGGAAGAGCAGCTTCATTATATGGCTGGCCATGATGGGCTTACAGGTTTACCAAATAGCTCATTACTAATGGACAGGTTACAGGCTGCAATAGTAAAAGCAGAAAGAGAAAATACACTATTTTCGATATTATTTATTGATATTAATGGCTTTAAAGCTATTAATGATACGTATGGCCACCTTATGGGTGATAAGTTACTGCAACACATAGCACAGCGGCTTTTAAGCGTAGTAAGAGAATACGATACAGTAGGGCGCTTAGGCGGAGATGAGTTTTTGATTGTGCTAGAGGGCTTAAGTAGCGCTGGCGATACCACGGCTATTAAAAGAAAAATAATTGGGCAGTTCCAACAGCCATTTAAACTAGATGAGCTATCATTAAATGTATCTCCGAGTATTGGAATTGCAAATTACCCCACCCACGGAGAAACAGACCATCAATTAATAAAACACGCAGATCAAGCCATGTATAAAATCAAAAGAATGAGTGCCAATAGCATAGATTACCCAACTTAAAATTAAACGCTCAAATAATAAAAAAAGCAGGCCAGTTAGGTAAGTTAAGTATTTTATGTTACATAACTTGGATTCAAATAGTAAGTGCAGAGGTTAGCAATTAATACGTTATATATTACAGGCGCGGGCGTTAGCGCAGCCAGCGGTATTCCTACCTTTAGAGGTGAAGATGGTTACTGGACTATTGGTAGTAAAAATTATACACCAATGCAAATGGCCACACGCGCTATGTATCAAAACGCCCCTAAAGAGTTTTTAGCTTGGTATTACCACAGGTTTGCAACGTATAGAAACCACGGCCCTAACGACGTACATTATTGGCTAAAAGATAAAAACCTAATAACGCAAAATATAGATGGGCTTGATGGTAAAGCAGGAAATAAAAACTATATTGCAGTCCATGGCAGGTTAGATCAAATGACCCTGTTTCATCAGCAAGGCGAAAACGTAGAAACGGTGATTACCCCTTGGAATGAGGTAGATGAGGCTCATTTACACAACTCATTATTTGAGGTGTTTAATATTCAAAACCAAGCGCCAGTGATTAATCACTCTTTTAAACCGTTTGTATTATTATTTGATGAATACTACACCGAGTTATATAAAATTAGCGAAGCACAACAACGCATGGTCAATGCCGATAAAATTGTATTTATGGGTACATCGTTTAGCGTTAACATTACCCAAATGGCGCTGGAAATAGCCCGCGAATACAATATTGCGTTAGAAGTTGTAGATCCACACCCAGCACATATTTTACATCCAAATGTAAGTTATAAAAAAATGACCGCGCTTGAATATATTCAGAGTAATTAAAGTTTTAAACCGAGTGTTAGCTCCTTGTGAACTACCCATCGACGCCACTCCGTGTCGATCAATGGGCTTCTACAGCCTTGACTTAGAGACTAGGCTGCTTC
>NZ_JBEOOE010000042.1:0-23499 GCF_040308885.1 Pseudoalteromonas sp. 120-MNA-CIBAN-0494 | reverse complement strand
AAACCTTTGCCGTAGGCGGGAGTTTACCTCGCGCAGGGTTTTAAAAATTTAACAAGCGCGGCATAAAGCCCCGCCTACGGTTTAACCCAAACACCGAGCTTGGCTAATTCCTACCAAAACCTGACGCCTAATACCTAAAACCTAAACCTTTGCCGTAGGCGGGAGTTTACCTCGCGCAGGGTTTTAAAAATTTAACAAGCGCGGCATAAAGCCCCGCCTATGGTTAACCCAAACACCGAGCTTGGTTTTTTTCTACCTAAAACCTGACGCCTAATACCTAATACCTAAAACCTAAACCTTTGCCATAGGCGTGAGTTTAGTTTACCTCGCGCAGGGTTTTAAAAATTTAACAAGCGTGGCATAAAGCGCCTCCTAGGTTAACCTAAACATTGAGCTTGGTTTTTTTCTACCTAAAACCTGACGCCTAATACCTAAAACCTGCTCTTCCAAACCTATTCACAAAACTGGTACAAACTTGTTAGCAATGGCTGGCGTATTTCATCACGCTCAAATAATAGTTCGTGCTTAGCACCGGCAAAGCTCTTTATTATTGCCTGGTTATGTCGGTTTGCTAATTTATATTGCGCGGCGTTATCTACTACTTCGTCGCGCTCTGCGCTGGCAATAAACAGCGGAATATTAATGCTTAACTTATCAACCGATGCAATAAAGGTAAATGCGGCTTGTAGCCAACCATAGGTTACGCCACCAAGTTGCAGTAGTGGGTCTTGATAAGTTTGCCTAAAGTTTTTATAACGCACTTGGCTGCTAGTTAATGAGTTTAAAGCAAACTCTTCTGGGCTGTAATCGTTTTGCCCTAGGGCATAACTTTGTGAAAAACCGAAAAAAACAGCTGCGTTAGCAATTAGTTTTGCCAACGGTTTTGGAGTGTTTTTAGTGTGAATGTCAAACATGGGTGCCGATAAAAACAACCCACTAAAGTTATTTTTAAAATGAGCTAAATAGTCAAAGGCAATTGCGCCGCCCATTGAATGGCCAAGCAGTATTTTTTTGCCTTGCCAGTGGTTATCAACAATTTGTTGATTAAATAAATGCAGGTCGTGGCGATAATCAGTAAAGCATTTTACATAGCCTTTATGCTTATTGGCTAACTGTCGGTAAGAGCGACCTTGGCCTTGATGATCAACAATAAACACGGCAAAATTATTAGTGTACAGCTCCCACAATAGCTCTTTGTATTTATCAAGCCCTTCAATACGCCCTGAGCTAATAACAATCGCGGTATGCGCATGCTCAGGTTTTGCATAGGCGTAAAATAACTGCCCGGCAGGGGTATTTAAATAGGCTTTAACTAGGGTGTTGTTATAAAAATCATTAATACTGGGTTGATTATCAACAAGCTCGTTTTCACTACTGTAAAACATTCTCTACTCTTTTATTATTGGCAAAGTAACCATGGCGCACAGGCCACCTTGTGGTTTATTTGATAAAACCAAGCTGCCGCCATGAGCAATAATCGCATTTTTGGCAATCGCTAAGCCTAAACCCGTGCCACCACTCACTCGGTCGCGCGCATCTGACTGCCTAAAAAACGGCTCACATAGCTTACTAAGCTGATTGTTTGGTACACCTGGGCCATCATCACATATTTCAATATAAATGGCATCACCGTGCTTTAGGGTAAGGTTAATAGTGTGCTGTGCATATTTAATCGCGTTGCGCAGTAAGTTTTCCAGTGCGCTGGCAATTAGCGCTTCATCGCAATTTAGTGTTACCGCCGCCGAGCCGCTTACTTGCAGTTGCTTGTTGTGCTGTTTTGCTTCAAAGGTGGCATCGTTAAGTACATGATCAACAATATCTTGCAATGACTGTTTGTGTAGCGATAACGCTTGGCTATTTGCCTCTAAGCGCGACACTTGCAATACATCGGCAATCATTTTATCGAGTTGATTGGCTTCTTTTTCTATGCGTAGTAAATACGATTGGCTGGCTTCGTTAGCTTGCATTTGCGCAAGGCCGGTCGCCATTTTTAAGCGAGTAAGCGGCGAGCGTAGTTCGTGTGATATATCAGCCAGTAGGCGCTTTTGTGCGCTAATTAATTGCGCTAATTGGTCGGCCATACGGTTAAAGTCGCGCCCTAATATTCCCAGCTCATCTTTACGATTTACCGAAATTGCGGCGCGCGCTGTTAAATCCCCCGCAGAGAGTTTTATAGCGGCTTTTTTTAAGCTATTAATAGGGGCAATTAAGTTACGGCTAAATAAAAAGCTTAAAATAAGTGAGGCAATAATAGCAATTGATATTTTTATCCAACCCGGCATTAACTTTAACCGCAGATATAGCGGCGTATGGTTGTAAATATCTATTTCATATAAATAAAAATCACCTTCAGGTACTCTAATTTTTATTGGCCCAATTGCTTGGTATTTTTCGGTATAAATAACTTGCGGCGGCATGCTCTTAGTAAAGTTAAGCAAGCTTAAATCAACATCGGCGGGTATGCTTTTATTTGTTAGCGAATCTTCTAGCTGCTCTGCATTTAAATATAAAAGCTTACCATTAGTACGTCGAGGGTGCTTTAGCGTATCGTTAAGCGAACGCTTGTGCTTTATGGTAGAGCGCTCAATGTTTTTAGCGGTATAAGCTAAGTTTTTTTCCATCGGGCCATGCAAGGGGTTATAACTAACAGAGTTAATAGTTGTAACCCTACTTAAAAATATAAGTGCCGCACCTGTGCCAATAATAGTTAACCAAAACCAAGTGAAAACTTTAAAAAACAAATAGTGCCGAGGATGTTTAAGCCAGCTAAAACTTGCCAATTTATTCGCCTTGAATAAAGACATAGCCCGTCCCTCTAATGGTTTTAATTAGCTCGTTAGGTAAGTGTTCAGCTATTTTTTTACGAATGTTGCTAACGTGCATATCAATAGAGCGATCAAACGAGGCTAAGCGCCTGCCAAGTACATCTTCACTTATTTGCTCTTTACTAACTACTTCACCAGCGCGCTTGGCTAGGAGTGCGAGTATTTCGTATTCGGTGCCAGTAAGGGTTAAGGTTGTTTGTTTAATTAAGGCTTCACGGGCGGCTAAATTAATAGTAACCCCGTTAACCACTAATTTATTATTGCTAGTGGTATTCATGGTGGTTATATGTTCAATACGACGCGTAATTGCTTTAACTCGGGCAAGTAACTCACGGTGATTAAAAGGTTTAGGTATGTAATCGTCTGCGCCAAGTTCAAGGCCAAAAATACGATCAAAATCTTCGCCTTTGGCGGTAAGCATAATTACCGGCGTAAGCTTGGTTTGCCTAAGTTGTTTAAGTACTTCAAAACCATCAAGGGTAGGCAGCATTACATCAAGTAGTATTAGTGCGTAGTCGTTCGCTTGCGCTAGTTTTAAGCCTTGCTCGCCGTCGTGTACGCTTTGCACGTTAAATCCTTGCGCGGTTAAATACTCGCTTAATAGCTCACACAAACCTGTGTCGTCATCAATCATTAATAGTTTCATTTTCAAACCCTTGGGTTGTGCCGTATGAGCTGATTTTACCTGCTTAATAGTACAAAAGTGAATCTTTACATAACCTTTACACTGCTTTGCGTTACTTTGCATTGCAGCGGGTATAGTTACCTCAACAGATTAAAACAACCAATCCAATAGTAAAGGTAATGATTATGACTAAAGTAAATACACTTTCAAAACTAGTACTTATTTGTGGCTTAGCAACCGCTACTTTCGGTGCAACCAGTGTTATGGCCAAAGGCGATATGCATAAGCAAGGTCGCCACTCACAAGCGCACTTTTTACTATCGGAGCGCGGCGCTGATAAACTTGATTTAACACAAGAGCAGCAAACTAAATTAGAAGCTATATTTGCAGCACAAAAAACGCAAATGCAAGCACTTAAAGGTACAGATAAAGAAGCGCGCAAAGCAAAGCGCACCGCTCACAAAGCTAAAATGGAAAGCTTATTATCGGCAGCAACGTTTGACGAAAATGCAGCAAAAGAACTACTAGCTCAACGCCACGAAAAAGGTGAAGAAATGGGTTTAATTAAATTAAAAACTCAGCACCAAGTGTGGCAAGTTCTAAATGCAGAGCAGCAAGAAAAGTTTGCAAAAATGCAAAAGCGCATGGGTAAGAAAAAACATTCAAAATAGCTCGGTGTTTAAATTACCCGTAGGCGAGGGCTTGCCACCGCGCTGCGCGCACGTAGTGCTAAAGATATATTCACAAAGAGGTTAAGAGCCGCTGCGCTTTAGAGGAGTAAACAGTAAATTAGTTGTTTAAATGGCTTCTCATTTGCTCTCATTGTCTTCTCTTTGTGAAAAAGGTTGGTTTTAGCTAGAGCCAAGCTCGGTGTTTAAATTCCCCGTAGGCGGGGCTTTATGCCGCGCTGGTTAAATTTAAAAAACTGCGCGAGGTAAACTCCCGCCTACGGGTTGGGGGTTTATTGTAGGCGGGGCTTTATGCCGCGCTGGTTAAAACTTAAAAACTATTGCGCGAGGTAAACTCCCGCCTGCAAACTCCAGACAAAAGTAAAAGCCAAGCAAGGTGCTTGGCTTATATACTTTACTGCTCTCTAAACCTACTTACTACTTAAAAAAGTCATCTTCATTTTTTGCCATCATGGCTTCTATGTCTTCAATCATGTCTTGGCTAAAATCTTCAGCTGAAGTGATAGGGGCTGAAATTCTATTATTTTCAAACGACCATTCGCCTAAATCAATAAGCTGACAACGTTTTGAACAAAATGGGCGGTGTGGGCTTTGCTCTGACCATTCAACCTTACTTTTACAGGTTGGGCAGTTAACAATAGTTGGCATAGTAATCTCTCAATCTTGTTTTAAATGGTGCTGTCTAATAGCCAAACTCTAAGTCAGTTTAAATGCTTTTAGTATTGTATTGGCTTTTATAGAGTCGTATCAGATATTAAAAACTCGTTACCCGATTAATCTCAGCTAGCGAGGTCATGCCGTCGGCGGCTTTACGAATGCCCGATAAACGCAGGTTATTAAATCCGGCTTTAAGCGACACTTCAGCTATTTCTAGTGAGTTACCACCGCGCATTATAATTTGTGCTATTTCTGGGGTAATTTTCATTACTTCGTAAATACCTACACGACCTTTATAACCATCGGTACAGTTTTCGCAACCTTTAGGAGCATACAAGGTCATTTCACTAATTTGCTGCTGGCTAAAACCTTGGCGTAGAAGCTCTTCACTAGGTAAATTTTCAGGCGTTTTACATTTAGGGCATAATCGGCGCGCTAGGCGCTGAGCTATAATTAAGCTAATAGAACTTGCTACGTTATATGCCGGTACGCCCATGTTTAATAAACGGGTAATGGTTTCGGGTGCTGAGTTTGTATGCAAGGTCGAAAGCACTAAGTGACCTGTTTGCGCCGCTTTAATAGATATTTCGGCGGTTTCTAAGTCACGTATTTCACCTACCATTACTACATCGGGATCTTGGCGTAAAAATGCGCGCAATGCGTTGGCAAAGGTCATATCGGCTTTAATATTAATTTGTACTTGGTTAACCCCTTCGAGGTTAATTTCTACCGGATCTTCGGCAGTACTAATATTACGCTCTGGCTGGTTTAATATATTTAAGCCAGTGTAAAGCGATACCGTTTTACCCGAGCCAGTAGGCCCAGTTACTAATATCATCCCTTGTGGTTGCTCAAGCGCATCCATATACAGCTTTTTTTGCTCGGGTTCGTAACCTAATACATCAATGCCAAGCATGGCGCTAGATGAATCAAGAATACGCATTACAATTTTTTCGCCCCATAAGGTAGGCATGGTGCTTACCCGAAAGTCGATACTTTTACGCTCGGTTATTTTTAGCTTTATGCGGCCATCTTGTGGTTTACGTTTTTCGGCAATATCAAGGCGCGACATTACTTTAATACGCGCGGAAAGCTTAGTAGCTAAACTGTTTGGTGGGCTGGCTACTTCGTGCAAAATGCCGTCAATTCTAAAACGAATTCGGTATTTGTGCTCGTAGGGTTCAAAGTGTAAATCAGACGCACCTTTTTTAATCGCATCCATTAATATTTTATTGATGTAAACAATGATTGGTGCATCGTCTTTGTCATCGTCTTTAGGAGTGTCTTTTTGTATATCGGCGTCTAGTTCGGCAAACTCTTTAAACTCGTCATCACTTAAATTTAAGCTGCCAGTGGCATCAAGCAATTGTTCTATTTTTTTATCGAGTTGAATGTAGTCAACCACTACCACTTCGCAAGACAAGCCGGTACTAAATTCAAAGTTTTCAAATGCGCCGTAATCGGTAGGATCAGAGGCGGCAATATACACTTTTCTGCCTTTTTGTACTAAAGGCAAAATATGATGTTTACGGATCAGTTTTTCTTTTACTAACTCAGGAGAAATAAGTGCAGTATTAAAGTCTTTTAAATCAAAAAAAGGCACCCTAAATAAATCAATGCATTGCGCCGCTAAATCTTTACTTTCAATTTTTCCACATTTAGCAATAAGCTCAGCAGTAGAGGCAAACTCTTGCTGTTTAGTTTTTACTATACCGGCATCAACACGGCCAAGGGTAATAAATTTTCTTAATAACGGTGAGTTAATATTCATTGCGCACCTGTATAAATCCTTCAATAGTTAGCAATTTATCAGAAAAAAGCAGGGATTACATTGCCCATCACAATCTAGGCTAATTTTAGCAATTAAAATAGCTGTTTTTATAATTTATGGCTATTTTAACGCCAATTTTAAATAGCCTTTATGCAAAGCTATTAAGTCGTGCTTAACTAGAGTTAGGCTGCGATCGTTATTTAAAATATCATCTGCTTGTTGTTGTTTTTGTTCACGCGACATTTGCGCGGCAATAATACTATTTACTTGCTCTAAGCTTATGTTATCACGTTTAACCGTGCGCTCTATTTGCACGTTTTTTGGCACGTCTATAAGTAAAGTGCGGTTACAGTATTTATCTAGGCCGTTTTCAAAAAGTAGCGGGGCAACCATTACCACATAAGGGCTGGTGGCGTTATTTAAATCGGTAATAATTTGCTGGCGAATAAGTGGATGTAATAGCGTATTTAACCAGTTTTTATGCTCAGTATTGCTAAAAACAAGCTTCCGTAAAGCACTGCGGTTTAAGTTGCCGTCGGCTAAGAGTATATCAGCACCAAAGTGTGCAACAATTGCCTTTAGCCCTTCGCTGCCTGGCTCAACTACTTGGCGCGCAATAATGTCGGCATCAACAACGCAAATACCCAGCGCTTCAAGCATATTACTTACAGCCGTTTTACCACAGCCTATACCGCCAGTTAAACCCAGTACCCAATTATTTATGTTCGTTACTTTAACCGCTTGTTCGCTCATATTAGTAGCCAATTAAATTAAAGTAGCTAGCTTGTAATTGCTCGCCCCATAACATGGTTATCCAGCCTGCAATAGCTAGGTAGGGGCCAAATGGAATGGGGGTGGCTTTGTCTTTACCTTGAATCGTTAATAGCGCAATACCAATAATGGCGCCCACTACGCTCGAGAGCAAAATAATAGTCAATAACGATTGCCAGCCAAGCAAAGCACCAAACACGGCAAGTAATTTAAAGTCGCCATAGCCCATGCCTTCTTTATCGGTTAGTAATTTAAATAACCAAAATACGCTCCACAAACTTAAATAGCCGCAAGCAGCCCCAATAATGGCATCAGCTGGGGTAACGGTATAGCCCAGTACTGCAGCAATAAGCGCCAGCCATACTAGCGGTAGGGTAATTTGGTCGGGCAGTAGCATATGGTCAATATCAATAAAGGTAAGCGCCACTAAAGCCCAAGTAATTGCTATATAAAGTAAAGCCTGCTCGGTAACGCCCAAGCTATAAGCAACTACTAAGCTTAATAGTGCAGTTATTGCCTCTACAATAGGGTAGCGAGCCGATATCGGGTTACTACAACTGGCGCATTTACCTTTTAAAAATAACCAGCTAATAACAGGAATGTTTTGCCACGCTTTAATTGCGGTTTTACATTTAGGGCAGGTAGAGTTGGGCTTAATTAAATTAAAAGTTGAGTTTAAATCTGAGTTAAAAGGCTCGTTGGTGTTTTTTTTATTACTTTTAAGTTCGCTTTCTAAAAGCAGCCGGCATTCGCCTTGCCATTCGCGTTGCATCATTAATGGCAAGCGGTAAATAACCACATTTAAAAAGCTGCCAACACACAAACTCACCAAGCCAATAGTGGTTAAATAAAACCATAATTGGCTTTGCATCACTGTGGTTATATCTAGAAAGAAATTTTGCATCTAACTACCTAAAAACTATTTATAAAAGTTATGTGAAAAACATTACCACAAAGAGAAAACAATGAGAGTAAATGAGAAACCATTAAATAAGTTAATATTTTAAGCTATTACTTTTCACTACTCTAAAGTGCAGCGCTCTCTTAACCCTATTTGTGAATAAATTACTTAAAGATCTTTTGCACAAAGAGAAGACAATGAGAGTAAAAGAGAAGCCCCTTAAACAATTTCACTTCTCTACAGCGTAGCGTGCTCTTAATCCTCTTTGTGAGTATTAACTTAAAGATTTTTTGCACAAAGAGAAGACAATGAGGGTAAATGAGAAGCCACTAAACAAGTTAACATTTTAAGCTATCACTTTTCACTACTCTAAAGCGTAGCGATCTCTTAACCTCTTTGTGAGTATTTTACCTATTTATCAGCAACTTTAACTATCATAATGCAGTGCATTATTAAGTTTTTGGTTATTCACCTTTAAGTAAATTAAACCTCTTAACACCATCAGTTAACTTTTTGACATTAAAGTTTATTAAAAGACCTGAGCTTATGCTCGTAAGTTTCATATAAGTTAACAGTTGCGCTGAATGTATTGGCTGTAATTTATCAACAGCTTTTAATTCAATGATTAATTGATTAGGTAATAAAATATCTAATCTATAACCAGCATCAATTAATATATTTTTATAGTTAATTGGAAGCTCAACCTGACCTTTTGCAACAATTCCAGCTTGCAGTAACTCGTATATAAAGCACTTTTCATAACTCGATTCTAATAATCCTGGCCCTAGCTGGTTGTGGACTTCAATTGCACAACCAATCACTTTCTGTGTCAATAAATCAATTTCCATATGTATTCCTTCACACTTAAAGCTTTCTATATTTCACTAAAAACAATTTGCACAAAGCGAGTAAATGAGAAGATAAAACTGTTTTAATTACTTCTCTACAGCGTAGCGTGCTCTTAATCCTCTTTGTGAGTATTAACTTAAAGATTTTTTTCACAAAGAGAAAACAATGAGAGTAAATGAGAAACCATTAAATAAGTTAATATTTTAAGCTATTACTTTTCACTTCTCTAAAGCGCAGCGCCCTCTTAACCCTCTTTGTGAATATTTTATTAGATCGTCAATTCACTAATCTATAATGCTACTTTCCGAAGCCTAAAACTAAATAACAGAGCCAAGTTGGAATATAGGCAAGTACATGGCAATAATTAAACCACCAACTAGCACACCTAATACGGCCATGATTAGTGGTTCTAGCAAGCTTGAGAGTCCATCTACCGCATCGTCAACTTCTTGCTCATAAATAGTCGCTACTTTACCTAGCATGCCATCGAGCGATCCCGACTCTTCACCAATAGCCACCATTTGTATTACCATATCAGGGAATATTTTAGAGTTACGCATTGCCCAGTTCATTTGGTTACCCGAGCTAACCTCGGCTTTAATATCTAAAATAGCATAACGATAAACCGCATTACCTGAGGCACCTGCAGCAGAGTCCAGCGCATCAACTAGCGGCACACCAGCAGCAAAAGTGGTCGAAAGCGTGCGGGCATAACGGGCAACAGCGGCTTTATTTAAAATCATACCAATAACGGGGAGCTTTAGTACTGCTCGGTCGGTAGCATCGCGGAGTTTTAAGCTTTTAAGGTGCGCCTCTTTAAAAGCCCAACCAAAAGCAAACATTATTATAAGTATTATCCACCAGTACTCTTGCATAAACTCCGATATGCTAATTACGAACAAGGTAAAAGCAGGGAGTTCAGCGCCAAAACCGGCAAAAATATCCTGAAATTGCGGTACAACAAATATTAGTAATATTGAGGTAACTATAAGTGCGATAACTAATACCGCAATAGGGTAAAACATGGCTTTTTTTATTTTTGATTTAAGCGCTTCAGATTTTTCTTTATAAATAGCAACGCGGTCGAATATTTTATCCAAAGCGCCCGACTGCTCACCCGATGCCACTAAATCACAATATAAGTCATCAAAATAACGGGGATGGCGTCGCAGAGCTTGTGATAGTGGCTGACCAGCTTTTACTTCATCGGCAATGGCTTCCATCAGCTTACTTACACTTTTGTTAGATGAGCCTGAGCCAATCATTTCAATTGACTGAATTAACGGCACGCCCGCCATCAGCATAGTGGCTATTTGCCGAGTAACGAGTGCAATGTCTTTTGCAGTGACCTTTTGAATATTTTGAATACCGAACAATGGTTTTGCTTTACGCTTTACTTTGGAAGGAGTAATACCTTGTTTGCGAAGTTGTGCCTTGACTAAAGCTATGCTTGCACCAGTTGATTCGCCCTCTAACCGCTTACCTCTGGAGCTCACGCCTATCCAGGAAAAAGTGTCTAGCTCTTTACTTTCTGATTTTTTTTTCATTGTTAGGCTAATTATTTTTTGCGGATGATTGAAATGTAAATAAAGGTAATTAATTACCTTTATTTACATTATATTAGATTAATTTACAGAGCAGTTGATCCCTCTTCCTGCTGTTGTACTTGAGCAACCGGAACCAGTAAATGCCCACTTTATTGTACCACTGCTATTGCTTGGAGTAAGTTTCAACGCTAAATTGTTGCCGCTAGAATCGGTAGCTGTTGTTACAACATCTATAACTCCATTAGCAGTTGTTAACTTATCAACATAAGCGATAGTTGCACCGGCATTTTTTGCTGTAATATCTGCAGGAATATCGTTTTTTCCTGCATTACAAGTAGTTAAACTACCGGTAGTCTGATTGCACATAGCAACAGCTGTTTTATATGATGCTATTCCAGCTAATGCACCACTAACCTTAGTTCTTTGAGTGTAGTCTTGGTACTGTGGTATAGCAATAGCAGCCAAAATACCTATGATTGCTACTACGATCATTAATTCAATTAGGGTGAAACCCTTTTGGTTCTGTTGTGTCATTGTTTTCATGTTTCCTCTCCTAAAGGATAATGTTGTGGTAAATAAACGCTATTTAAGTAGCATTAGTGCTTAGCTTAATTTGTTTATTTAACCTGTTTACTTAATTTGTTTATTTAAACAGTTTATTTAAAGAACAAACTTTACTGTACAGCGTATTTTAGTTTGCATAGACAAGAACACGCTGTGCATTTAGTTATTAAAGTTGCCAATATTTAGCACTTTAATGTGTTATTGAGTTACTTTTATATTTATAAATTCGCTTATATTTTTAGGTATAGCCGTAGAAATACTTAACTTTTTATACATTTCATTGCATTCATTAATATTAAACCAGCTAATTAGTGCTTTTATATTAATGGTACATTCATTTATAGTACAACAGCGTGAGTTTACCACTGTTTTTTACTTTTTAGTACACGGATTATATTTAAAAAAGTATTTTATTTAACAAAATTTTAAAAAGCAATCCTTTCGGGTTGTTTAATGCTTTATAGTATCTATTGTCAATGAATTAGCGCAGTTTAAATTTAAAGTCTGCGTTATTATTAATCAAATCGCATTGATAAATCGATTGATTGTAAGTTTTTTGTTAACGCTCCGCTCGATATAAAGTCTACCCCAGCTTGAGAGTAAGTTTTAAGCGTTTGTAAGGTCATATTGCCCGAAACTTCAAGTTTTGCGCGTTTGTTAGTAACTACTACAGCTTGCTTTATTTGCTCTACGTTAAAGTTGTCGAGCATTATAATATCGGCACCCGCATCAAGCGCTTGTTTTAGATCAACAAGTGATTCAACTTCTACTTCTATTGGTTTGTTTGGTTGGTTTTGTTTAGCTTGCGCCACGGCTTTGTTTATACTGCCACACGCTGCTATGTGATTTTCTTTTATTAAAAACGCGTCGTATAAACCAATACGGTGGTTTGCACCGCCGCCACATTTAACGGCGTATTTTTGTAAAATGCGTAAACCAGGTATGGTTTTGCGGGTATCGAGTAGTTGGGTTTTTGTACCCGCAAGTTCTTTTACATAATGAGCTGTGGTAGTAGCCGTGCCCGAAAGTGTTTGTACAAAGTTAAGTGCTGTACGCTCGGCAGTTAAAATAGCGCGAGCCGAGCCTGTTGCTGTAAATAAAGTACTGTTAGCTTTAACTGCATCGCCATCGTTTACTAGTACATTTACTACAACGCTTGGCTCTACTTGTTTAAATACTTCAATAATTAGGTCTTTACCACAAAATATGCAGTCTTCGCGGGTAATTACTTTAGCGTTTGCTTGCTCGTTTGCTGGAATAAGTTGCGCGGTAATGTCGCCATTTTCAGCACTTTGGTAATTTAAATCCTCACCAAGTGCAAGAGTAACTAGTTGACTAACTAAAGTGTGTGGAATAGGCATAAAAAAGCTCGTAACAGTAAATAAATTAAGCAAATTTTACTATGTTTGAATTGCAATAACCAGCTTTGTGGTAAAGGCTGGTATCAGGTTTTTGGGGAAAGCAGGTTTTAGGTTTCAGGTTTCAGGTATCAGGTAGAGATAAGCTCGATGTTTAAATTACCTGTAGGCGAGGGAGTTGCCACCGCGCCGCACGTAGTGCGAAAAACATATTCACAAAGAGGCTAAGAGGGCGCTGCGCTTTAGAGTAGTAATAAGTAAATTAGTTGTTTAAGTGGCTTCTCATTTGCTCTCATTGTTTTCTCTTTGTGAAAAGGGTCGGTTTTAAGTAAAGATCAAAGCAAGCTCAGTGTTTAGGTTACACGTAGGCGGGGCTTTATGCCACGCTGATTAAAATTAAAAAACTGCGCGAGGTAAACTTCCGCCTACAAGCTCGCTGGTTGGTAAGCTTTTATTGCTTCATCTATCATTTTTAAATTAAATCCTTTAGCATCGATGTTATGTAGATCTTTTGATTTAAATTATGAACATAGATTTAAATGGGGTGGTAAATTGTGCTTTGCAGCGTGGTTGTTCGCATTTTGATGAGCGCCCGAGTGATACAGACGTTTCTTTATTGGTAATTCACAATATATCCTTGCCGGCGGGGCAGTTTGGCACGCCTTATGTTGATGATTTATTTATGGGTACGCTTAATTGTGAAGCGCATAGCAGCTTTAGCGATTTACACGGTGTGCGGGTGTCGGCACATTGCTTTATTAAACGCAGCGGTGAGCTAGTGCAGTACGTGCCATTTACTAAACGAGCATGGCATGCTGGGGCGTCTGAGTTTAACGGGCAAACTAACTGCAATAACTTTAGCATTGGCATTGAGCTTGAGGGAACCGACACCACAGCTTATACTTTAGCGCAATACACTAGTTTAAAAACACTAAGTAAAGCCATAATGCAACGCTATCCAAATATAACAACAGAGCGAATTGTAGGGCATTGCGATATAGCACCAGGGCGAAAAACAGACCCCGGTAGTAGCTTTAACTGGCATTTATTTTTAACTATGCTTAAACAATCAGGCTAAGTGAGTAACAACAATGATTTTGGTTTCGATAATAATTGCATTAATACTTGAGCGTTTAGGTGCTCGTTCAGCCCATTGGCAAATTAGCTACTACGCAGACGGTTATGTAAATCGCTCGGCAAACCTACTCACTAATAAAGGCGTATTTGGCTCGGGTGTTGGCTTTTTAGTGTGGCTACTTTTACCTGTACTGGCTATTGGTTGTTTATATTTGTTATCAGACTTTGTGCTGTGGCAACTTATTTTTAATGTAACAATATTACTCGTGTGTTTTGGCTGTGCTAAGCAGCGTGCATTATATAAGTCGTACTTAAACGCTTTAACCCGAGATGATAAAACCGCAGCTACCTTATATGCACTACAAATGGGCCAAAATCGCACAGAAGAAGAACAAGACGGCGAAACAGTTGGGCAAGCCCTGGCATGGGTTAACTTTAGATTTTACTGCGCGGTGATTTTTTGGTTTGTAATATTAGGCGTAGCCGGTGCGGTTTTATATGCACTCGTACGCACATTCGCCGATTTAGTAACGCAAGATGACGACGAAATAATAGCAAAGCATTCTAAAATGCTACACAGATTATTATTTTGGCTTGACTGGTTACCAGCGCGCATTACCAGCTTTGGTTATTTAGTAATAGGTAACTTTAATAAAGGCACTAGTTGCTGGTTACGCTACGCGCTTGATTTTTCAAGCCCTAACCGCAAAGTGGTTACTTACACCGCCTTAGCCGCAGAGCAAGTAGAAAAACGCTACTACGACTGCGCGTACGAAGCCACTTGTATGATTAAATTGGTAAAACGTAATGTATTGTTTTATTTAGTACTGATTGCATTATTAACCTTGTTTGGTGGGCTGGATTAAAAGGCAGGCTTTAGGTGTCAGGTTTTAGGTAGAGATAAAGCCAAGCTCGGTGTTTGAGGTTATACGTAGACGAGGGGCTTGCCACCGCGCACGTAGTGCGAATGTTTTAAGTAATTATAGTTTTTGTTAAAAATATCGCGCCAGCAAGCTTGGCACTTACAAATTCCAGACAAAAGATAAAACTAAGCACGGTGTTTGGATTGTGTAAGTGCGGTTTTACACTTCTCTTTTCAAACAAAGATACTATTTCACAAAGAGAAGGCAATGAGAGTAAATGAGAAAACATTAAAAAGTTAACATTTTAAGCTATTACTTTTCACTGCTCTAAAGCGCAGCGCCCTCTTAGCCTCTTTGTGAATAAACGGGCTTTAATTAAAGTTACACTGCGGACTACGGGGTGTTTACTTATTTTTACTGCTAACACCTAAACTCTCCGCTATCACTTTTACCCTCCCTGGTCTGACCAATTTATTTTCGTCTCATTTACCTTTCTTTATTTATACTATTTTGTGTATTCTTTAAACTTTGCGCTGAATGCGTTACGCTGGCTAAGTGTCCTTAAAGCTACTGTAAATTGACAGCAATTAGGCTTTTTGTTACCGTATGTCAAAATTTGGTATGACCAATTTACCTTTTAGTTAAATTGTTCAGTTCAAAGCCTGGTTTTAAGGGCTTTTGGTATTTATACAACGCGGACGTTGACTGATGTCTTTAAAGATTAAAGCTGCAAAATTATCGGATGTGATTTTACAACAACTTGAGAACATGATTCTTGAGGGGTCGTTGGCACCAGGCGAAAAACTGCCACCGGAGCGTGAGTTAGCTAAGCAATTTGAAGTGTCGCGGCCATCACTGCGCGAGGCGATTCAAAAGCTTGAAGCTAAAGGTTTAGTAACCAGACGCCAAGGCGGCGGTACGTATGTAAAAAATCAGCTCGAAGAAGGGCTTACTGATCCGCTGTTTGATTTGATCAGTAAACACCCTGAGTCGCAGTTTGACTTACTTGAATTTCGTCATGCATTAGAAGGGATTGCTGCGTATTACGCTGCACTGCGTGGCACCAATAACGATTTTATTAAAGTAAAACAAAGCTTTGATCAAATTGCTTTGGTACAAGACGATTTACAACAAAAAGCGAAAGCAATAAATGCTTTTCATTTTTGTATTGCAGAGGCGTCACATAACATTGTTTTACTACATTTGGTGAGAGGCATGCAGGCATTGCTTGAGCAAAATGTATTACAAAATTTAACCGTGTTATTAACAAAATCAGATATCAGTAACCAATTAGGCCACCACCGTGGCTTGCTAATGGATGCTGTTATTGAAGGTAAGCCCGAAGAAGCACGCTTAGCTAGTAATGCGCATTTAGCCTATATAGAAGAAGCATTACTGGAAGCGGGTAAAGAACATTCGCGAATTGAACGCAGTTTAAGACGCACCAAACAAAATTAAGCAAATACATCCTTACTCAAAATTAGTAAGTGGGATGTGTTAAATACACAACATTCGTATTTTAAACATAAGGAAACCTCCATATGTCTGAAGTCAATAAAATTGACGTAGACGCGCTAGAAACACAAGAGTGGTTACAAGCTCTTGAATCGGTTGTGCGCGAAGAAGGTGTTGAACGAGCTCAGTTTTTACTTGAGCAAGTGTTAGAGCAAGCCCGTTTAGATGGCGTAGATATGCCAACGGGTATTACCACTAACTACGTCAATACAATTCCGGTAGAGCAAGAACCTGCTTACCCGGGAGATGTAAATATTGAACGCCGTATTCGTTCAATAATTCGTTGGAACGCGATAATGATTGTATTGCGTGCATCGAAAAAAGATCTCGATTTAGGCGGCCATATGGCGTCTTACCAATCGTCTGCGGCATTTTATGAAGTGTGTTTTAACCACTTTTTTAAAGCACCAAACGATGTAGACGGCGGCGACTTAGTTTATTACCAGGGGCATATTTCTCCGGGTATTTATGCACGCGCATTTGTAGAAGGGCGTTTATCGGCATCACAGCTAGATAACTTCCGTCAAGAAGTAGGTGGCGAAGGTTTACCGTCGTACCCGCATCCTAAATTAATGCCTGAATTTTGGCAGTTTCCTACGGTTTCTATGGGCCTTGGTCCTATTTCGTCTATTTACCAAGCACGCTTTTTAAAATACCTAGACGGCCGTGGCTTAAAAGACACTAAAAACCAACGTGTATATGCGTTTTTAGGTGATGGCGAAATGGATGAGCCAGAATCACGTGGCGCTATTTCATTTGCTGCACGCGAAAAGCTAGACAACCTATGTTACTTAGTTAACTGTAACTTACAGCGCCTAGATGGCCCAGTTATGGGTAACGGTAAAATTATTCAAGAGCTAGAGGGCCTATTTAAAGGCGCTGGCTGGAACGTAATTAAGCTAGTGTGGGGCAGCGGTTGGGATATATTACTGGCTAAAGATAAAACCGGTAAGTTATTACAACTAATGAACGAAACGGTTGACGGCGATTACCAAACGTATAAAGCAAAAAATGGCGCGTATGTACGTGAACATTTCTTTGGTCGTTACCCAGAAACAGCAGCACTTGTTGCTGATATGACAGATGACGAAATTTTTGCGCTTAAGCGTGGTGGTCATGAGCCATCTAAATTATTTGCTGCATTTAAAAAAGCAGAAGAAACCAAAGGTCGTCCTACTGTTATTCTTGCTAAAACCGTTAAAGGTTACGGCATGGGTGAAGCAGCTGAAGGTAAAAATATTGCGCACCAAGTTAAAAAAATGGACATGTCGCATGTTGCACACCTACGCTCACGCTTAGGCCTTGACGATTTAATATCTGAAGAGCAACTAACCGAACTGCCTTATTTAACGCTTGAAGAAGGCACTCCTGAGCACACTTACTTACACGCTCGTCGTGAAGAGCTTAAAGGTTATACACCTAAGCGTATTGCACGCTTTAGCGAAAAGCTAACAGTGCCAGAAGTAGAAGCGTTTAACCCGCTACTTGAAGAGCAAAAACGTGATATTTCTACCACTATGGGTTTTGTTCGTGCTCTTAATATTTTACTAAAAGACAAAGGCATTGGTAAAAACATAGTACCTATTATTGCCGACGAAGCACGTACCTTTGGTATGGAAGGTTTGTTCCGCCAAATTGGTATTTATAACCCACATGGCCAAAACTACACACCTCAAGATCGCGATATTGTTTCTTACTATAAAGAAGCTACATCGGGTCAAGTACTGCAAGAAGGTATTAACGAGTTAGGTGCAATGTCGTCATGGGTTGCTGCAGCAACATCGTACAGCACTAACGATTTACCAATGATCCCATTTTACATTTACTACTCTATGTTTGGTTTCCAACGCGTTGGCGACATGGCATGGATGGCAGGCGATCAGCAAGCACGTGGTTTCTTATTAGGTGCAACAGCCGGTCGTACTACGCTTAACGGCGAAGGCTTACAACACGAAGATGGCCACAGCCATATTCTTGCCAGCACAGTACCTAACTGTATTTCTTACGATCCAACGTACGCATACGAAGTAGCGGTTATCATTCAAGATGGTATTCGTCGTATGTATGGTGACGATCAAGAAAACATTTACTACTACTTAACGTTAATGAACGAAAACTACCATCAGCCAGCTATGCCAGAAGGCGCTGAAGAAGGTATTCGTAAAGGTATTTACAAGCTAGAAAGCTACGCAGGCAAAAAAGCCAACGTACAGCTATTAAGCTCGGGTACTATTATGACTGAAGTACGTAAAGCAGCTAAAGTATTGAGCGAAGATTACGGTGTTGCGTCTGACGTATTCTCGGTAACGTCTTTTAACGAGCTAACGCGCGATGGCCAAGATGTTGAGCGCTTTAACATGCTTAATCCTGAAGGCGAGCAAAAAACAGCGTATATCACTAGCGTATTAAACGATTCAGTAACGGTTGCAGCAACCGATTACATGAAAAACTACGCAGAGCAAGCGCGTTCGTTTATTCCTAGCAATAACTATAAAGTGTTAGGCACCGATGGTTACGGCCGCTCTGATAGCCGCGAAAACCTTCGTCGTCACTTTGAAGTTAACGCAGACTACGTTGTAGTTGCTACGTTATCTGAACTTGCTAAACGTGGTGAAGTTGAAAAGTCGGTAGTTATTGAAGCACTTAAAACGTTCAATATCGACACCAACAAACTTAACCCACTGTACGCATAAGAGGTTTGCAATGAGTATTGAAATTAAAGTACCCGATATCGGTGGTGATGAAGTAGAAGTAACCGAAATCTTAGTAGCCGTTGGCGACGTTGTTGAAGTTGACCAAGCATTACTAACCGTTGAAGGCGACAAAGCATCAATGGAAGTGCCGGCCGATACAGCTGGCACAGTAAAAGAGATTAAAGTAAGCGTTGGCGACAACGTAGCTACTGGCTCTTTAGTGTTTATCTTTGAAGGCGAGAGTGAAGGCGAAAGTGCAGATAAAAGCGCAAGTGCAGACAAAAGCGACAGTGCAGCAGAGCAAAAAGCGCCTGCAACTGACGCTAAGCCAGCACCAGCGGCTTCTAGCTCTGCAGCACAAGACGTAACCTTGCCAGATATTGGCGATGACGAAGTTGAAGTAACTGAAATTTTAGTAGCCGTTGGCGACAGCGTTACTGAAGATCAGTCTATTTTAAGCGTTGAAGGCGACAAAGCATCAATGGAAGTACCTGCGCCGTTTGCTGGCACAGTTAAAGAAATTAAAGTAGCGACTGGCGATACAGTAAAAACTGGTTCATTGGTATTTGTATTTGAAGTAGCGGGTAGTGAGTCTGCAGCACCAGCTGCTGAGTCAACACCAGCCGAAACTAAAGCAGCACCGGCAGCCGAGCAAAGCTCAGCATCAAGCACAAAAGAAGTTAACGTGCCTGATATTGGTGGCGACGAAGTTGAAGTGACCGAAATTTTAGTAGCCGTTGGCGACAGCGTTACTGAAGATCAATCGTTACTAAACGTTGAAGGCGACAAAGCAGCAATGGAGCTTCCTGCGCCGTTTGCTGGCACAGTTAAAGAAATTAAAGTAGCTACTGGCGACAAAGTATCGACCGGCTCGTTAATTTTTGTTTTTGAAGTTGCTGGTGGCGCACCTGCTGCAGCCGCTAAACCTGAAGCCGAAAAATCAGCACCTGCTGCTAAAAGCGAAAAGCCAGCACCAAAAGCCGAAACAGCGACGCAATCTGCTCCAGCAGCTAGCAACGAAAGCTTTGCTGATAACAGCGCGTATGCACATGCATCGCCTGTGGTACGCCGCTTAGCACGTGAGTTTGGTATAAACCTAGCTAACATAAAAGGCTCTGGTCGTAAAAACCGCGTAGTAAAAGAAGACGTGCAAAACTATGTTAAAAACTTAGTTAAGCAAGTTGAATCTGGTCAATTGTCGGCAGGTAAAGGCAACGCAGGCGGCAGTGAGCTTGGGCTTATTCCATGGCCTAAAGTTGATTTTGCTAAGTTTGGCGAAATTGAAGAGAAAAAACTATCGCGTATTCAAAAGCTATCGGGTAAAAACTTACACCGTAACTGGGTGCAAATCCCACATGTTACTCAGTTCGACGAAGCCGATATAACCAGCCTTGAAGAATTCCGTAAAGAGCAAAATGCCCTTAACGAGAAGAAAAAGCTAGGTGTTAAAATTACGCCACTAGTATTTGTAATGAAAGCCGCAGCAAAAGCATTGGCCGAATTTCCAACTATTAACTCGTCACTGTCTAACGACGGCGAAAGCTTAATTCTTAAAAAGTACATTAATATTGGTGTAGCGGTTGATACGCCAAATGGTTTAGTAGTACCAGTGTTTAAAGATGTTGATAAAAAAGGCATTATTGAACTATCGCGCGAGCTAATGGAAGTATCTGTTAAAGCACGCGACGGTAAGCTTACCTCGGCAGATATGCAAGGTGGCTGTTTTACTATTTCAAGCTTAGGCGGTATTGGCGGTACGGCATTTACGCCGATTGTTAATGCGCCAGAAGTGGCTATTTTAGGTGTGTCTAAATCTGAAATGAAGCCAAAATGGAATGGTAAAGAGTTTGAACCAAAACTTATGGTGCCATTGTCAATGTCGTACGACCATAGAGTGATTGACGGTGCGCTAGCAGCACGCTTTACTGTTACGCTGGCAAGCTACATGAGCGATATTCGTCAATTAGTGATGTAATTGCTAAAAATGTATGAAATCAAATCCCAGCCAGTTGTTTTTTGCTGGGATTTTTACCATTTGCAATGATACAATCTTTGCACAGAATTTCTGCCTCGCAGAAGCATGGCAGTTAAACCTTGGGGCTGTGTCCCGTTCAAATAATTAAGGTAATAGCATGAGCAACGAATTAAAAACTCAAGTTGTTGTACTAGGCGGTGGTCCTGGTGGTTACTCTGCGGCTTTCCGTGCTGCTGACTTGGGCTTAGAAGTTACACTAGTTGAGTCTCGCGATACACTAGGCGGTGTATGTCTAAATGTGGGTTGTATCCCTTCAAAAGCGCTTTTACACGTAGCTAAAGTAATTGATGACGCAGCGGCAATGGCCGATCATGGCGTTACTTTTGGCGCACCACAAATTGACTTAGACAAAATCCGTTCATGGAAAGACTCTGTTATTGGCCAACTTACTGGTGGCTTAACTAGCATGTCTAAAATGCGTAAAGTTAAAGTTGTATACGGTTACGGTAAATTTACTGGCAGCAACACCATTGCTGTTGAAGGCGCCGACGGTACAACAACAATTACGTTCGATAACGCAATTATTGCTGCAGGTTCTAAACCAGTTAGCTTACCTTTCATCCCAGAAGATGACCGCGTAATTGACTCAACTGGCGCACTAGAGCTTAAAGATATCCCTGAAAAGCTACTTGTACTTGGTGGTGGTATTATTGGCCTAGAAATGGGCACAGTATACCGTGCACTAGGTTCAGCAATCGACGTAGTTGAATTTGCTGATCAACTAGTACCTGCTGCTGATAAAGACATTGTTAAAATTTACCAAAAGTACGTAAGCGACAAATTTAATGTAATGCTTTCTACTAAAGTAACGGGCATTGACGCAAAAGACGATGGCCTATATGTAACGTTTGAAGGTAAAAACGCACCAGCAGAACCAGTACGTTACGACAAAGTACTTGTAGCAGTTGGCCGTACACCAAACGGTAAGTTACTTGATGCAGATAAAGCTGGCGTTAACGTTGATGATCGCGGCTTTATTAATGTTGATAAGCAGCTTAAAACAAACGTTGAGCACATTTTTGCAGTGGGTGACATTGTTGGCCAACCTATGCTTGCGCATAAAGCGGTTCACGAAGCACACGTTGCAGCTGAAGTTATTTCTGGTCAAAAACATTACTTTGATCCTAAATGTATTCCTTCAATTGCCTACACAGATCCAGAAATGGCGTGGGTTGGTGTAACTGAAAAAGAAGCAAAAGAGCAAGGCCTTAGCATTGAAACAGCGGTATTCCCGTGGGCTGCATCAGGTCGTGCAATTGCATCTGCACGTACTGAAGGTTCTACTAAGCTTATTTTTGATAAAGAAAGTGGCCGTGTAATCGGTGGCGCTATGGTTGGTATTAACGCAGGAGAAATGCTGGGCGAAATTGGCCTAGCAGTAGAAATGGGCGCAGATGGCGAAGACTTAGCACTTACCATTCATGCTCACCCAACATTGAACGAATCAATCGGCCTAGCAGCTGAAATTTACGAAGGTTCAATCACTGACTTACCAAATAAAAAAGCAGTTAAAAAGAAAAAGTAATTTCTTTTAGTTAATTGTTTAAAAACCCAAGCCCAGCTTGGGTTTTTTTATGGGCGAAAAAGCAGGTTTTAGGTATCCGGTTTCAGGCAGAGATCAAACCAAGCTCGGTGTTTAGGCCGTCCGTAGGCGGGGCTTTATGCCGCGCTTGTTAAAATTGAAAAACATTGCGCGAGGTAAACTCCCCCTACAGGGTTGTATCACCTTGTTAATACCTAAAGCCCTTACATATCTATTTTCATCAAATTTAGCTACAATGCGCGCCTAATTTATTTAAGGTAAACCCCCCAGTGAAAAATGCCGTTTTAGCATTACGTGCCCAACAAATAAGCGAATCGCGCCGTGAGTTTAACGCTCGAGGCGCTAAAATGACACGTTGCCAGCAATGCCTACTTGCAGAGCTTTACTGTATTTGTGAAGGGGTTGTACAAGCCGATTGCGACGCCGCTGTTTGTTTACTTATGTATCATAATGAAAGCTTTAAACCTTCAAATACTGGGCGTTTAATTGCCGAAATAGTACCTGAAAACTATGCATTTAGATGGGACAGAACTGATCCCGATGCCAAACTTTTAGCATTAATAAACGATCCGCAATATCAACCTATGGTTGTATTTCCTGCTGAAGATGTAGAGCCGGGCAGAGCCGTAACTGAAGTAAATATAACAGCCGGTAAAAAACCGCTATTTATATTTCTAGACGGCACCTGGCGCGAAGCTAAAAAAATGATCCGCAAAAGCCCGTATTTAGATAACCTTCCGGTATTGTCGATCACTGCCGACAAACTCTCAGACTACCGCCTTCGCGTTGCTCCCCATGCGCATCAACTTGGCACCGCAGAAGTGGCCATTATGGTGCTAGCGTTAGCGGGAGAGAAAGATGCAGCCACAAAACTAGAACAGCATTTTATAAAATTCCGCGACGCGTACTTATTAGGTAAACGCAATAAAGGCAGGCCAGAGTAAAAGGGCTGGTTTCAGGCAGAGATTAAACCAAAATCGGTGTTTAAGTTGCTCGTAGGCTGGGCTTTATGCCGCGCTTGTTAAAATTAAAAAACTGAGCGAGGTAAACTCCCGTCTACAAGTCAGGCTCGGTCTATATCACTTAGCTAGAACTTAAAAGCTAGAACCTTATATCTATAGCTTTTAATATTTTTATAATTTATCGAAATTTTCCGAGAAAACCCATTGATCGACGCGAAGCGGCGTCGATGGGATGAATCGGAATAGTTAGCCCT
>NZ_JBEOOE010000041.1:0-24271 GCF_040308885.1 Pseudoalteromonas sp. 120-MNA-CIBAN-0494 | reverse complement strand
ATTGAATTTGAGGAACGACTCAGCAAGCATATTTAAAATCTAAAAACGGGCAGTTACACAGAATCCGTTACAGGCTCTACCGACTCCTTTATTTAGTTATTAGCCTTGATGCTTTTTATTTAAGCTATTAATAATGGCCATACCTTGTGCAACCATTGAGCTTGCATCGGTGGCATTATCAGGAAGCAATACAATTGATGACTCTCTGGCAATGGCTTCTTTTGCAGCTATTGCTTTAGTTGCTAAATCAAGCTGAATTGCTTTTTGACCTTGCTCTGTATCGGCAGCTTCACCCACTTTACGCAGGGCTTCGGCTTGTGCTTCGGCAACTGCAATAATTGCTTTAGCTTCACCTTCTGCGCGTAAAATTTGTTCTGCCTTTTCACCTTCAGCACCTAATACCTGTGCTTGTTTACGCCCTTCGGCCACATTGATATTGGCTTGACGGTCACCTTCAGATTCAAGTATTTGTGCGCGTTTAACTCGCTCTGCTTTCATCTGTGCTTCCATCGCTTCCATTACAGATTGTGGTGGCACAATATCTTTTATTTCGTAACGTAATACTTGAATACCCCAAGGCTCTGCCGCTTGGTTGATAGAAGTGACAATATTAGTGTTCAGTACGTCACGCTCTTCAAAAGTTTTATCTAATTCCATTTTACCAAGCTCAGAACGCATGGTTGTTTGCGAAAGCTGAGTTACAGCAAATATGTAATCATCAACGCCGTAGGTTGCTTTATATGGGTCAAGCACACGGAAATACAAAACACCATCTACAGTAAGCGAAATATTATCTTTAGTGATTGCCGACTGTGAAGGCACGTCTTGTGCTTGTTCTTTTAAACTGCGATCTGCAGCAATACGATCAATAAATGGGATGATAAAGTTTAGACCTGCTTCTTTAGTTGATTGATACTTACCAAAGCGTTCTATTAACCAAGCGCGGTTTTGTGGTACAAATTTGACACTACTTTTTAGCAGTACTAAAACAAAAATGAGTAAAAATGCTTCAACGGTAAATATTGTATTGAGCACTTGTGCAATCGGGTCCATGTAAATATTCCTTCTAATAATAAAGAGTTAACAAGTTGAATTGTTTGTGTTGTTTATAATTTCAACGTTGCTAGAGTAACATTGCTGATGTGGTTTCACTATAAAATAGTCAGGGTCTGTTGATCTTTCAAGGTTAAATTTACAGCAGTGTGTTTGGTATTTAGGCAAGGCAGAGCCTATGTGGTGTGGTTATTCCCCATAAATAGGCGATAACGTAGCATCAATGCCAAACATGCGCTGCCCGAAGGGTTCTGCCTAGGGGCGATTGACTCTTTGTTACTCGGTTTTCACTTAGCCCACTAGGTTACAAACCTCGCGCCGTGATTAAATCGCCCCTAGTTTGAACAAATTTTAATCCGCAAGGGTCAACAGACCCTAGTAAGGTGATATTCAATTACTTTCAAAAAACTGACAAATTTTATTACGGCCCGTTTCTTTAGCTTCATATAAGGCTGCATCAGCATTATTAATAATTGTTTCGGGGCGGGTGTTTTTAGTTGGATATGTGCTATAAAAGCCCACGCTAAGTGTGAGTGTTTTTGCAACACTAGAGTCGCTATGTACTTTGTTTAGCAGCGCTATTTTTTGTTGTAATAATAATGCAAATTGATGGCACTCTGCTGCGTTAAGCGAAGGCAAAATAATTGCAAATTCCTCCCCGCCATAACGCGCAGCTAAATCGCCCTCGCGCCTGCAAAGTTGATTTAGTGTTTTAGCAACTAGCTTAAGTGCGTCATCGCCTTTTTGGTGGCCATAATTGTCGTTATAGCGTTTAAAAAAGTCTATATCGCAAATAATCAAGCTAAGTGATTGCTTATTACGAGCACAACGTCGTATTTCACTTTTAAGTGTTTCATCAAAACAGCGGCGATTGGCTATATTAGTTAAACCATCAGTATTAACTAATAAACTTAATTTTTGATTAGCAGTAATAAGTTGTTGCTGGGCTAGTTGCAGCTTTTTTTTGTAATCTATATTTTTTAATGCGTTGGCAATTATTTCGCCCACTAATTTTATTCTGATCAGATCAATGTGTGTCCATGCGCGCTTAAAATTAACACAGTCACAGCCTATAAAACCAATAAGCTCTTTATCAAAAAGGAGCCCTATGCATAAAACAGATTGTATTTTTTGTATCTGAAACTCAACTTTTTCAGCGTTTGCTGCTTGAGGTAATTTTAAAACATCGTTTACCTGAAACAAATGCGTAGCGTTCATTACTTCAAAAAAGTAGGGTAGCTCGGTTTTTGGCACATTTTGTAATCTTTGTTTGAAAGGTTCAATGCCTTCATTCACCCATTCGTGGGTGTTAGTAATGGTTTCGTTGTCGGTATTAAATTCAAATAAATAACTGCGATCGGCAGCAAATGCAGTGCCAATGGCTTTTAACGCAAAATTAATATGCAAATCTATATCATCATTTTGTATGTCGATTAAGTCTGTTGATATTTCAGAAATAACCCGATCAAAATTATAGAGCTCAATTACATCGCTTTTTAAAGGCTCTAAACACAACATAGAAACAGAATCAGATAATTGGGTAAGGGCGATATTTAACGGTATGCTTTGTTGTTGTTTTTTTAGCTGTATATTAGCGCTAGTTTTTGAATCGAATAATGACTCAATAGCAATATGTTTATTATTATGCACGCTCAGGAGGGTGACAGCATTAAATGCAGTGCTATCTAAATTGTCGCAATGCTTTAAATCAAATAAAGTTTGCGCCGCAGTATTAACACAATAAGTATTATTTTTATTGTCGTATAATAAAATAGCTAAACTGAGTTTATTTAAAACCTGCCACAATTTTAGTATTGAGTCATCACTCACTTGTTTCTCCAAGCTAAACATTAAACGTTATTATTTTTATAATATATTGTTATTTTTATACCTTTTTAAATACTTTTAGTACAGAAGTTTCTATTTTCCCAATTTTTTAGTGCGTTTATTAGGTTTACGTATTATAATTGATACTGTATATCATTACGTATTCCCCGTTGAGCTTTTTCGAAGCTTACTTTGTTTTAAGTATAGGTACTTAAGTATTTCATGACCGAAATAACGACACATAAAGCTTCCCGTCGCCGTTTATTAATTGCTTTGGCGATCACCTGCTCTTTTATGGTTATTCAATTAATAGGCGCATATTACGCCAACTCACTAGCAGTATTAGCCGATGCAGGGCACTTGTTTGTTCATAACAGCTCTTTATTTATTGCTTTAATTGCCTCGAGCTTGGCGATTCACTTTGCTAAAACCTATAACGATGGCTATCAGCGTGCTGAGTTAGTAGGAGGCCTTATAAATGGCTTTTTATATTTAGCAATTAGCTTGGTTATATTGTATGAAGGTGGCGAGCGTTTTATGCACCATCATGAAGGCAACGAGCTTGAAATAAATAGCTTTTTAATGTCGGCCATTGCCGCGCTTGGTTTTTTGTTTCATGGTGCCGCTGCTTGGGTGTTATATAAAGGCCGTAAAGCAAGTATTAATGTATATGCGGTGTTTTTACACTCGTTTTTTGACATTATATCTACTATTTCTACTTTTATAGCCGGAGTGTTAATTTACCTGACTGGTTGGGATATTATCGATATTTTATCGAGCATGTTAATTGCTTCATTCGTTTTATTCACCGGTATTAAGGTTATTATAAGTTGCGTTAAAGGGCTGTACATAAATAAAGATAAACTCCCTAAAGTAGCTAAAGTTGAGCAAGCAATTACCACAATTCAGCATGTAAAAAATGTGCATAATGTAACTGTAGTACGAAAAGATAAAACGGTAATAGTGGGTGCGCATATAGTGCTAAAAAAACACTGCACCATTGAAAAACACGATAAAGCATGTCGCTTAAAGGTCGAAAACCTGTTGCGTTCAAAATTTAATGTAACAAATAGTGTGTTACAAATTGAAAGTAGTTGCAGTAGTGTTAATTAAACTTGGCAAATTGCAGCATATGACTTAGTTTAAGCTATATGTAAATAATAGCTGTTGTAGGAACAAATTGAATCAACAGCAATTTTTTGGAATCTAATTATGCCTTTACTAGCAAGTAAGCATCGCTACTTTAACTTTATTGTGTCGTGTTTATTTGGTATTACCGCTGCTTTTGTAAATACCCTCCCAATCTTATTTATTAATAGTTCTGAGTTTTTATTAGGGCAATTTTTTGTTCTTTTAAGCTTATTATTATTTGGCTGGCGCTATTCGTTAGTTGTGTTTACTTTAAGCACCCTAGGCATATTTTATCGTTGGGGGCATGCTTGGCCTTCAATCGTTTTTGGTTTAGAAATACTATGGGTGTACTTTTTTTGTCTGCGCTATTCTAGGCCTTTATTTTTTAGAGGAATGCTGTTTTGGCTTGTAGTAGCAATGCCATTACTGTGGGGGTTTGGGCATTACTTTCTTAATATTAGCTTTTTACCTTTGGTTACTGCGCTTGCTAAATATTGTTTAAATGCCGCCATTTATTTATGCGTAATTGATTTATTTAGTTTCTTTTTTAATCGCCATTCTTGGTCTCGCCATTATGGTTCTTTGTATAAAATCCTTAATTATATTGTAACTTTGCTCGTTATTTTAGTGGTAGTGCTTACTTCAATTGTGCTTATTAATAACCATTACTCTAGGGTTGAATACGAAATAAACGCACAACTAAACGAAAAGTCCCAACAAATAGCGCAAAGCCTAGATTTATATTTAGAAAACCATCGCAAAGCAGTAATACTGACCGCACAAAATATTAGCGTAGGGCATAGCCCACAAAGTGCTATTGAGCTTTTAGGGAAGTTATATCCTGGGTTTATAACTGCTATAAGTACCGATGAACTTGCCAACGTAAATTACTTTTATCCCACAACGTCAAAAACACAGCAGTTAAAAGGTAAGGCTGTTGCTAATGTTGCTGATCGCGATTATTTTTACCAAGCAATTGATTCTCAAAATGGATTTATTTCTGGTATTTTTAAAGGAAGAGGGTTTGGACAGCAATCAATAGTGGCAATATCGGCCCCTGTTTATAATAACCAGCAGTTTAAGGGGGTAGTAGAGGGCTCATTGTTATTTGAAAACTTTAGTGATTTACAACCTACCTTATTTAAGCGCCAAGCCGACTTAATTATATTAGATAAAAGCAATCAGGTAGTATTTTCAACCTTAAATGACTTTAAGCAGATGCAAACCCTTAGCAAACAAGATGTAGTTGCGCTGCAAAGCCTTAAACAAACAAGCGCATTTACAGCAACAAACGCGCAGCAATATTACTCAAAAGACACTACATCGGCATTAAATCATTGGCGTATTTTCACATTAATGAATAAAAAGTATGCCAATAATGTTGCAGCCCAAGCGTGGGGGCAATCTCTGGTGTTGATCTTATTTATAATTGTACTAACCAGTGTTTTTATTACGCAGCTAAGTAAGTGGTTAGTAACGCCGATAATAAAGTTAACCGAGCAAATAGATAACTTCGAAACCGATGAACAAACAGTAGGGTTAGTTTCGCATACTAATACCTGGTACGAGGTTGAAAAGTTACAACAACAGTTTGCAAGTTTAGCCCTTAAGATGACTAATAACTTTAATAAGTTACGCACCGCAAACAGTAAAAATGAAGCGTTGAATAATCAGCTTAAAAACTTTAATTTAAAGCTTGAGCAACAAGTAAAAGATAAAACAGAAGAGCTAATTAAAGCTGTAGGGGTTGCTAATAAAGCAAATAAAACTAAGTCATTATTTTTGGCCAATATGAGTCACGAAATTCGCACTCCGCTTAATGGTATTTTGGGCATGACTCAGTTGCTAATAAAAAATTCTAAAATTGCTGCCGATGAACAAAATGAGCTGCAAATGATCCAACAAAGTGCCCATAACTTACTGCTTATTTTAAATGAGATACTCGACTTTTCTAAAATAGAAGCTAATGCGTTAAAGTTAGATGTGCAACCAACTGAAATTAAAAAACTAATACGCCAATTAGCCACTGTTTTTGATAACTCGGGATTAAGCGCTAACGTTACATTTAAGCTAACTATTGCTCCAGAATTACCGCCATTTATAGCGTTAGACTCACTACGCTTTTCTCAAGTTATCAACAATATACTCAGTAATGCGGGTAAATTTACTGACACTGGTTTAATTACTATGGATTGCTTTGCAGAGGATGATTGTTTGTTCATTAAAATTACCGATACTGGTATTGGTATTTCTGCGCTGCAACAACAAAATTTATTTATAGAATTTACACAAGCTGATGTTTCCACTACCCGAAAATATGGCGGCACTGGGCTTGGGCTAACAATTAGTAAACGATTAATTGAGCTGATGGGCGGCTCGCTTACCCTGCGCAGTGAAGAAGGGGTAGGAAGCTGTTTTAAAATAAAAATCCCACTCATTCTAAGCCAGGCTCCAGTTAAGGAGATAGCCGACAGTTCTGTTCCTGATTTAGCAGCAAAACGTATTTTAATCGTAGAGGATAATCCAATTAATCAAATAGTAATCACCAAAATGATGATTGCAACGGGATGCGAGATAAAAACGGCAAACGATGGCCTTGAAGCGTTACATTGCTTAGAAAGCTACCCCGCAGATTTGATTTTAATGGATTGCCAAATGCCCAATATGGATGGCTATCAATGCACACAAAAAATACGCAAAATGCCAAATGATTGTAAAAACGTATTAATTTTAGCTATTACTGCCAATGCGTTTGCCGAAGATAAAGAAAAATGCTTAAACGCCGGTATGAATGACTTTATAGCCAAACCCATCAATAAAAATGAGTTGTATCAGTGTATTAATAACTTATTTAAGCCTAGTTGAACAATACTAACAGCGAGCAGAGTAGCTTTGTTTTGGTGTTCGTATTAGAGTGAGCTAGTTACAAGCAGTTAACACTAAACAGGACAGTGGAGGAAGTATGAGCAAAATGAGTAATGTGGATGCTTTACGCAGTGTGTTATTAATTATTGATATACAAACGAAACTTGAGCCAGCCATAGCTGACTTTAGCGCCATTTTAAAGTGCTCATTACAGTTATCGCAAGCCAGCTTAGTGCACAAAATACCGACCCTTATTACAGAGCAATATAAAAAAGGTTTGGGCGCAACCAATCAAACCTTACAGGATGCTTTGCCACAAGCAGATTATTTTCATAAAACCCACTTTAGTGCCTGTGCAGAGCCCGGGTTTTTAGCGCAACTCGCTAAGTATACTCGCCCGCAAGTCGTGGTTATTGGTACCGAAGCGCATGTTTGTGTGTTGCAAACATGCTTAGATTTATTGCAGTACGGTTATGAGGTGATCATTGCAGTTGATGCGATAGGTTCACGTAACGACAACCACAAAATAATTGCTACTGAGCAACTACGCCAAGCAGGTGCGATCATTTCCAGTACCGAGAGCATTATTTTTCAATGGACCAAGCAAGCAGCAACACCTAACTTTAAAAAAATATTACCTATTATTAAATAGCCGGCTTTGCTTGTACATAAACTTATTAGCTTGTTGGGTAAATAACAATTCAATTAGGTCAATATATTTAAATAATGTAATTAACTCGTCTACTTTGTTAAGTTAAGTGTAATATTTCAGCATTTTTTTGCTTGTTAGGGGTAACCGATGAACTTTTTTAAACTTTAATACGTATTACCTCGCTTAATTTTATTAAAAAACTTAATTTAAGGCTACTATGTCTAGTGTTGCGCGTTTATTTACGGTTATTTTTAGCCTTTTATTTATAGAATCAATAGGAGTTGGTTTATATTTTGGCACATTGAGCGAGGCCTTTATTGTTGGCTTACCGCTTTGCTTATTACCAATTTGGTTATTAAAAACCCAACCTAATAATGCTTTAACGCCCCACGTTGTCGCTGCAGCCATTATGATGTTTTCTTTTTTACATATTCAACAAACCTATGGTTTGATTGAAGTGCATTTTGAAATATTTATTTTAATGGCGGTGTTAATTATGTTTGTGCAATGGCGTGTTTTTATAACTGCTATTGTGTTTGTTGCTGTACATCACTTATCGTTTTATTACCTACAAACTCAAAACACAGGTTTTTACGTGTTTGATCCAGATAGGCTTGCCTTTACAACAGTGCTAATACACGCAGGTTATGCCATTGTTGAAGTGTTTGTTGCAGGCTATATTGCTAAAACATTGCAGCGCGAACGTAGTGCTGGGCTATCGTTAAGCTCAGCGACAGAGCAAATAATGCAAGACCCTAATCATATTAAACTTTCTTTACGTGCTGATGATCAAAAAAGCCAAGCGGTAGCCGGCTTTAATACCTTATTAGAGTATTTGTCAGATGTAATTAAACAAGTAAAAACTCAATCAGAGTCATTAAAGGTAAGCTCACAAGAGCTGATCCAAGTGCACGACGAGTTAACCGAAGGTGCAGATCAGCGCACCCAACAAACCGACGATATTGCAAGTTCTGGTGCGCAAGTTGCTCATGGCTTTAAACTTGTTGAGCAAGAAAGTGAAGTATTAAAACACCAAGTAGATAATATTACTCAAGCTGCGACCAATGCCTTGCAAGAAGTGTCACAAACAGACAGTAAAAGCAGAGAGCTATTAACACTACTTAATCATACGGAAGAGCAAATAAATCATCTTGTTGGCGCAGGCGACGTAATATCGGGTTTACTTAATGAAATATCGGGAATAGCAGATCAAACTAACTTACTGGCTTTAAATGCCGCAATTGAAGCCGCTAGAGCCGGAGAGCATGGTCGTGGCTTTGCTGTTGTCGCATCAGAAGTGCGCTCACTTGCTACTAATAGCCAAGCAACTACGGCTAAAATAGCCGCTACCTTAAAAGACTTGGTTAGCAATAGCCGCACATCTACTCAGTCTATGAGCCAATGTGTTGATTTTGTAGTCGACTTAACAAAAATAAGCACCACGATGAAAGAAAACATTTCATCTATGAGTGAACAAATTAAAGCGGTATCAAGCAGTACTAGCTCAGTGGCTCAAGTAGTTGCCGAGCAAGCGGGTAATACGGCGCAAATAGCACTAAGCACAGACAAAATGCGCCAAAACCAATACCAAGACACAAAAATAGTTAAGCAGTTAACAGCTAAAGTACAGTTAATTGACGTAAGTATTGATGTATTAGAGCAAAGTATTGCAAAATTTAAGTAAGTCGAATTACTTTATTGTAGGGGTTGTTGCCGCGTGGTTTATACTGGTTGTGACTGGGCTGGTGTACTTTCAGCTTGGGCAACTAAAGCCGTTTGATGAATCGCAAATGCTAAAGCAACAAAATTGGTTTGAGCAATTTAAACAACAGTTAGTGGTTAGTAATACCGTGGCATCGCTTGTTATTATTACAGAGCAAAATTGCGGTTGTACTAAGCAAGCACAAGCGCACATTACGACGTTGCAAGCATTTGCAAAAAGTAAAGGACTTGCCGTGCAAGAGTTGCAACTTACACAACAACTTAAGCAAGCCATTCCAGCAACCCCTGCTGCTGTAATTATTGATAAAAATGGGGACTTTGTTTATGCCGGGCCGCTATCCGAAGGACTAGCGTGCTCGCAAGGAAGCGGTTTTGTAGAAACTGTAATTAGTAACTTAACAGCTGGGTTTAATTCACAGTTATTAATTGCTGACACTAAAGGCTGCTATTGCGTTACGAGTACATAGGCAAAGCTTTTATTTATATAGAATAATCAATTGCAAATGAGAGTGGTTAGCATTAACATGCGTTCACTGTATTATTGTTAGTTATCTCTCATGAAATTTACTCTTTTATCTATCGCAATCTCATCAATTATATTTAATTCTGCCAGTGTATTTGCCGCCGAAGAAGCTGAACAATCAACAACAGCACCGCCCTCAACAATACCGCTCAATAGCGCAACGGCTCAGAATAATATTGAAAAAATAGAAGTAGTAGGCCGTGCTTTTTCGTTATATAGGCCAACCGAGTCAGCATTTGGTACCCGTACAGATACCCCCTTAGAAAAAATACCTCAATCGATTCAAATATTACCGCAAGCGTTAATTAGTGACCAAGCAGCACGTCAAATTACTGATTTATATAGTAACATTGCAGGCGTTAATGGCTTTAGCTATTCGGGCGTAACATTTAGAGGCTTTCGTCAAGACGAAATTTTATACGATGGTGTAAAAGGTGACCCTTTTAATGGTTTTGCCGTACCGCAGTTATTTAATATTGAGCAAGTAGCAGTGCTTAAAGGCCCAAGTGGCGCGGTTTATGGTAGTGGTAATCCAGGTGGCATTATTAACTACATGACTAAAAAACCACAATATATTGCTAAAACTACAGTAGAACTAGAGCTTGGCAATGATGACTTTTTTAGTGGTGCTTTTGAATCTACAGGCAGTGTAAACAACGAGCAAACACAAGCCTACAGAGTGGGCGTGTATAAAGAAAGCCAAAATCCGTTTAGGTATAACACCGGCGAAGACAACACCATTATCGATTTAGGTTATCGCTTTGACTTTGATAATGCGTCAAATTTAGTGCTGCAATACACTAATATAGATCAAGACTTAGCAGGAGCCCGTTTACGTGGCGTACCTGTAGATGATAACGGCGACTTTATTGCTAATCGTGAGTGGAACCATAACGAAGCAAGCGATTATCAAAAAGTGTCAGCTGATGTGTATCAGGCAACCTATAAAAATGAGTTAAATGATATATTTAGTACAGATGTAACAGCGCGTTACTTTACTAATACCGAACAGCAAAACTATCACGAACCGCGGGGCTTGTTAGATACCGATAATGACGGTGTAGTTGATTGGAGTGAACGTGAATTTAGAGATCAAGCGCGCGAAAACCAAGGTTTGAGTTTAACTGCTAGTTTAATAGCACAAACAACGATTGCGAATATGGAGCATGTGTTTTTAGTAGGCGCAGATTATTATGCTGCTAAATTTGATGCTATATACCGCACCGCCAAACAAGCAAGTAAAGGCGGACCAGTACCTGGACTATCGTTAATCAATCCGCAATATGGTTTAACATCGGGCGCCGATTACGACTTACAAAGTATAACCCCACGATTTGTTAGTACTGAATCTAAAAGGCTCGGGGTTTATTTGCAAGATCAACTAGATATTACCGAAAAGTGGAATATAACAGCGGGGCTACGCTACGATCACTTTGAAGATACTGATCAGATCAGCAATACAGAGTTTTCAGATAGTGATGTTACGGTGCGTATTGGCACCAGTTATAATATTAACGATACGTTTTTTCCATATGCGCTTTATGGTACAGGCTTTTTGCCGCAAGATGCGGCAAGCCAATCTGAGTTAGTAGGTGGGCCATTCTCCCCAGAAAATAGCTATATTACAGAGTTAGGCTTGCGCACTAAATTATTTGATGACTCCTTGGCGATTAATATCGCGACCTATCAAATTGTGCGTAAAAATATTTTGCAAACAAGCTTACTACAAAATGATTCGGGTATTGACCAGCTAGAATCGCTAGGTGAAGTGCAAAGCGATGGCTTTGAGCTAGAGGTGGTTGGCGACATAACCGATAGCTGGGTAGTAACGGCCAGTTACGCGTATAACGATACCCGTATAAACGAGCAAAGCGAAGGCTTTTCAGCGCAAGCTGCTGGTTCTGATAAGTTTGCCAATGCCCCCCAAAATACTGCCGGAGTATGGACTCGCTATGACCTACCCAGCATTAACTCATCTATTGCTGCTGGCCTTGATTATGTTGATCAGCAAGTAAGTTTAGATGGCACCCATGTAAAGCCCTATACTATTTACAATATGGCCTGGAAAACTCAGTTAGAAAACTGGACGTGGCAAGTATCAATTAAAAATGTGTTTGATAAAGAGTACGCATCAAGCGGCTTTATAAATCGCACTGGGCATTTTCCGGGTGAGCCAAGACGTGTTTACTTATCGGCTAAATATCAGTTTTAATACTTAAGCTGATGTGAAATTAAAAGCCCTCGTTTATGGATAATGAGCAGAGGGCTTTTAATAATAAAAGTATTGAGCCTAAATAGTTGCTATGCCATATAGCCCTAACAGCACAAAAACACTGGCTGCAATAATTCGTACTTTATTTAAAGGAATGCGTTTTAGTAGCACATTACCTGCATAAATAACCGGTACGTTGGCAATTAACATGCCCACAGTTGTACCAATAGTAACCCACAATACTGATTGATATTGTGCGCCAAGTAGCACAGTGGCTATTTGTGTTTTATCGCCAATTTCAGCAATAAAAAACAATACAAAAGCGACTAAAAATGCGCCATAGCGATCGTATTTATGGCTCACGGCTTCATCTTTATCAGGGATCAGCAGCCAAAGGCCAACCACAATAAAACTAATATTCACAACCCAAGGTAGGTACTCAATAGCAAAATTACCACTAAGCCAATCTCCAAACCAAGCAGATAAGCCATGATTAATAATAGTTGCGACTAATACACCTAAAATGAGTGCAATTTTATTATGAAAACGAGCAGCGAGCAGTAACGATAAAAGCTGAGTTTTATCGCCTATTTCCGCAAGGGCAACAGTGACGGTTGAGGTTAAAAATATTTCCATTACAACTACTTACAGGCGGGAGCACTAAACCAAGGCAAATAGCTATCTCCCGCCTTGAGGATAGTTATCTACCTAGGTCTCGCCGATAATGCTTGCTACAACATTACAAACTTACCACGCACGTGAGGTGCAATTATGTTGATAAGTTTACTTGTGACACCAATAATATTAAAGCGTGGTTATTGTAGCGATATACAAGGCTATAATTACTCACTTTTCCAACACGATTGATATTACTAAGCGGGCTACTCCCCTAAGAGACGCGCATTATCCCACAAACCTTTTAGATAGTAAATCTTGAACCATAGATTAAGCGCTATAAGTAATTAAAACGAATAGCTTAAGCGTACAGGTGCTCAGTGGTTGTTTTAAAAATTGAATACAGGGCCTCAACGGACATACAATTTTGGAACATATACTTTTTTAAACAGTCGCTGATTATTTTAACCTGTGTAGCACTGCTTAAAATAAGATCAAAAAAAAACATAATTAACTGCAAAAGTGTTTGATAACCATTACCATTTAGATTAGTATGCACCTACTAAATGTAATTGAGAGTGGTTTGTATTCATGTATATTTGTCTATGTCACGGTGTGACCGATAAAAAAATTGAACAAACAATTGACGATGGTGCAACAACCATGCGTGAGTTAACTAAAGAGCTTAAAGTGGGCAGCCAATGCGGTAAGTGTTGTGGTTGTACTAAAAAGATCCTTAATCGTAAGCTTATTCAAATTGCCGATATAACGGATCAAGTGGCTTAATTTAGTTAAAAATTACATTACAAAATTTAGATATAAAAAAAGCAGCTTTAAGCTGCTTTTTTTATGCGTGTTAATTACTATTACAGCTGCGACTGTAGGTAGTTTTCTAAGCCGGTATTTTCAATCAGTAATTGCTGAGTTTCTAACCAATCAATTTGCTCTTCTTGTTCATTTAAAATGTGATCAAGGGCTTCACGAGTAATATAATCTTTTTTACTTTCAGCCAGTTTAACTGCGCTACGTAACTCATCAATTGTATCAAGTTCAAAGCTCATATTGGCAGCAATCATTTCTTCGCTGTTTTCACCAATACGTAAACGGCCTAGGTCTTGAAGATTTGGTAAGCCTTCTAAAAACAAAATACGTTCAATTAAACGATCCGCGTTTTTCATTTTTTGAATTGATACTTTGTAGTCTGCTTTATCTAATTTACTAAAGCCAAAATCTTTAAACATACGTGCGTGTAAAAAGTATTGGTTAATACCAACAAGCTCGTTAGCGAGTACTTTATTTAGTGCTGCAATAACGTCTTTATCGCCTTTCATACTATATACTCCTACTAAGCCATTTGTGCTTGATGATAATTTTGCGTTCCAATCTTATCAATTAAACCAAGTTGCTGTTCTAACCAGTAAACATGATCTTCTTCGGTATCAAATAATAGTTTTTCTAAAATGGCACGAGATTGATAGTCTTGTTGTTCTTCGCATATTGCGATTACGTCTTTTACGCTAGCTACTACTTCAAGCTCAAGTGTTAAGTCGTTTTGCATCATGCTTTTAACATCGGTGCCAATTAATAAATCACGACGTTTAGTCATGTTAGGCACACCTTCTAAAAATAGAATGCGTTTTATTAACCAGTCACAATGATCTTTCTCTTCTTCCATTTCGTGGTTAAGGCGCTCATAAAGTTTAGCTAATCCCCAGTCATCGTACATGCGCGAATGAATAAAATACTGGTCAATTGCTGCTAATTCGTTGGCTAGCAATGTATTAAATGCGTCGATTACTTTTTGATTACCTTTCATGATAGATCACCTTAACAAGTTCAATTGCGACCAGTGTAGTGCAAACTGCAGCTATTGCAAGTTTTTTCTATAAAAATCATAATGTTACTATTGGTTTTGATTCTTATTTAAGTTTGCGTTATTACTTGGTTTGTAAGCAGTTTTTAATTTTTATAATAGGTATTGTTAATTGAGCGAGATGAGAGTTAATACACATATTTTAATATAATTTAAAAAGGCATGCTTAACATGCCTTTAAAGTTACTTAAATCAGTTAGAATTGATATTTAGCACCGAGAGTTGCCGTAGTGCCTAGCCCTTTAATATTGTAGCCACCATAAGTATATGATTGCGCACGAGCAGGGTAGTAGTCGCTGTTAAATAAATTTTCGACCCCAAAATAGCTGCTCCATTGTGGAGTAATTTGATATTGACCACTCAAATTAACTATATCGTAACTACTTACAGGACCTTGATCGCCAACGTATTGGCCTTGTTCGTTTTTATCAAAGCGCTTTCTATCGCCAACGTATAAATAGCTAAATGTAAGAGCTATGTCGTCGCTGGCCTGCCACGCTAAATTGGCTGTCGCTTTTGGTGGGCTAATTTGTTTAGCACCTAAGTATTCATCGGCTTGGGTATCTTTACCTTCAACGTAGCTATATGTGGCAACTAATTTAAGTTGTGGGGTAATGGCATAATTTACTAAGCCTTCAAAGCCCCATATTTTTTGCGGCGCGCGTATTGGCTCATAAACGCCTGTTACATCGTTAAATTTATTGCTGGTTCCTAGCTCAGACGTGCTTTTATATGCTGCTAGTTCAAAGCGCAGGTCATCAAATTGTGAGGTGAAACCTACTTCGTAGTTATCTATAATTGATGCTTGTGTTTGAATAAGCGCTATATCGTTTACAGTAGCTGCGCGCAATAGTATGCCTATGTCTGATATATCAGAGCCCTGCGAGTAACTAAAAAATGGGCTAAAGGCAGGGCTTAAATTATATTTAATGCCAGCATTGTAAGTTGTTGCATCGTAATTTATGGTATCGCCGCGCACACTAAGTGGTACTGAACATTGCGTAGCGGTTCTGCATAGCTTTAATGTTTGATAGTCGGCTACCGTTAAATCTATGCTTTCTTTTCTTACACCGGCTTTTAAAATAATATCGTCGTTAATTACCCACTTTGTTTGTAAAAAACCAGCAACACTATCCATGTCCATTTCAGGAACCCATATACGGCCATCAACTAAAGGTTGTGAGGTTTTATCGTTTAGGGCATCAATACCATATATTAAGGTGGTTGTTAGATTATCAAAGTCAAATTGGCTATTAAATGTGGCTCTTGCGCCTAGTTTATCTGACTTTATAACAGATTGACCACCGCTATAACCATCATCAAGATTGGCTAAATTAGTTGAAAAGAAAAATACATTTTCTATATTTTGCTTGTACAGATCTAAGGTCATTTGGGTGTTATCGAATAAGGCGTAATCTAGGTATTTAAGAGTAATATTTACATTGCCTTCGGGGCCTTGCGGTTTACCTTGTTTTTGCAGCTCTTTGGGTACGTGAATCGCATAGGTTTTTTCACCTATGTTACCGTCGCCAGTAACATCCCCTAAATCAGTTTTTTGCTGTGAGCTATAAAAGTTATAACTAAACTCTAGTTGCTTATCATCATCAAAATCGTAGCTTAGTTTAGTAAAGTAGTTTTGTGTTTCTGAGTCTGACAAACCATATTGCAAGCCTAAAATATCACCCTCTGAATCACGTTGTACACCGTTTTGCTCGTAACTGGCGCTTATTAAATAGCTAAACTTATCTAAGCCACCATTTACAGCTGCCGATATTCTTGCACCGGCACTTTCATCAAGCTTAACAGCACTAAAGCGGCTAGAAATACTAATTTCGCCCTCAGGCTGGCCGTCACTTTTCGCTTGTTTTGTTATGTAGTTAATTATGCCGCCAGCAGCGCCATTACCATAAATAGAGGTTGCTCCTTTAATAACCTCTATGCGTGCAATGGCACTGGCATCTAGCGTTTTTATGCCCAATGAACCGTTACGCAGTGGAGTTGACTGTGGTACGCCGTCAATCATAACTAAAGGTGCGCGACCACGCAGTGTTTGGCCTGAGTTACTGGAGCTGCCGGTGCTAGGAGCCAATCCTGGTACCATTTGTGCGAGTAAGCTGCTTAGTTCTGGGTTTACTTTTAAGTGTTGTTGAATTTGCTGCTGATTTATAACAGTAATTGAAGCAGGAACTTCATCAATACTTTCAAATATACGACTACCCGACACAATAACGTGTTCTAACTGATCAGCAGAATATTTGTTTTTACTATTTTCATCGGCAATTGCGCAAGCACTAACAGCGACGCTAAGTAAGCAAAGTAAGCAAAGTGAGGTTTTTAACATGGTAACTCAGATAAATAATTAATTTTGGTAATGATAACTATTAACAATAGCAGTCACAAGTGTTAATGATAATTATTTTCGATTGCGTCTTTTTAACCAAAAGTAAACACCCGTTACAATAAAAAAGCTCAGTGATAGGGTTATTAGTAGCCATAAAAACTGTACAACTGGCCCAGCAAAATTACCAATATGAAAGGCATATTTAAAGTTCCATGCTTGCGTGGTGAAATTGGTGCTATTTGCATCGAACGAGTTGACTACTTTTGCAGTATAAGGATTGACCCATACCCAGCTATAGGCATGGCTTTCTCCTGGGTTTTGTATTCTTAAAGCAATCGCGTCATCCGCTTTTTTAGGTAGGTATACCCTATATGGCTCACCTTTAGGAAATATGGCTTGAGCATTATTAATTGCTAAATTGTATTGTAATTCGGTTTTTTTAAGTACAGGTATTTTGGGAGGCGCAGGTCTGTTTGTTACTTTATTTTGTGTTACCAATTCTAAAACAGACTGCGTTTGCGTTTTCCAATTAAACGCCATACCCGTAAAGGCAATCAGTATTAATGGCACAAAAAAGTAAACTCCCAACACAGTATGCAGCTGATACAGCAGTACTCTTAGTTTTGCTTTAGGTTTTATAGCTAAACGTTTTATCCGGTTTTTAGGTTTTACCCATAAATAAAAGCCTATTAATACGTTTATTAACAGCAGTAATGCACATACCGACATCCAATTTTTAAATGGTTTATTACCGTCACTGCTCTCAAATAATAACCAGCGATGCAAAGCAAGCGTAAAACCATAAATTGTATCTGTACTTTGGTAAGTATAAATAACATTGCTGGTGTAGGGGTTTACGCTCGCGTAGTGATTATTAGCTAATCTAAACTGCCATGCCATAGTAGGGTTTTGTTCAGGCATTAAAAAAACAGTTTTTTGTTGGGTTTGAGTTTGCACACTATTTATTAAAGTGTCGAAATTTAGCGGTTTTTCTGCAGGCGTTACTAGCCATTTTTCGGGCTGGGTAAGGTGTTGTAGATCTTTTGCGTAAATTAACACCGCTCCGCTGAGGCTCACTATTAATAAAAACAACCCGCTGAGTAGGGCAAGTGTTAAATGAATTTTACGTAACCAAAGTTTCAAAAACGGCATCTCAATTGTGAGCTAAGAACCCTAATTGTAAATGATAATGAGAGCAGTTTTCAATTGAAAGTTTGTTTATAAAGCTATTTTTATTATAAATTATTGTGCTTTTCTATTATGCAGTTTTCAATATTAAAATTATGCTGTAAAAAGTGTTTAACGGCTGCTAAATCAAGTGAGTTATGAGCGTTAATCAGCAGTTCGCAATGACTGGTTTTATCATCTAATTGCCATACTTTTATAGCTATTACTTGCTCTATATTAAAGTTTTTGGTGAGAGCGCATGTAACAGCTTGGGTATCAAAGTTATTAGGCGCAGCTTGCATTAAAATGCGACAGCTTTGTTTAAGCAGTAACACGCCATGGTAAATAACATAAAAAGAAATTAAAATTGTCGCAATTAAATCAACTATATACCACTGGTACAAAATAATTAAAGTACCTGCAACAATAACCACAACAGACGCCATCGCATCAGATACATTATGAATAAAAGCAGCTCTTATATTCATACTGCTATTTGCGCCAGCTCGGTAAGTTAAAAGTGCAGTGATTAAATCTATTAGCAGGGCAAATGCAGCCACCCACACTATGATCCAACCATCAATTGGCTGCGGGTTTAAATAACTGCTCATAGCTTCAAAAATTAAATACACACCTATCAGTATTAATGTACTGCTATTGAACAAAGTAGCTAAAATTTCGGCGCGCTTGTAGCCAAAGTGATGTGTGTTATCGGCAGGTTTGTTACCAATTTTACGCGCAACAAGGGCAATAAATATAGCGGCTGCATCACTAAGATTATGCAGTGCGTCTGCCATGAGTGACAAACTGCCAGAAAATATTCCGCCAATAACTTGCGCAACAGTAAGCAGAACATTAATGGCAACAGCTAGCGCGAGTTGCTTGTTACTTTGGCTGTCGTCTACATGGCTGTGTGCATGGTCATGACCCATAATATCCCCAAGTAACTACTTATATTAAGATTGTTATATCACGAGCAGCTAAAAACAGCTACACGGGGCTTGATGAAACTTAGCTAACTCATTGTGTATACTTAGGCGTATATCTAGTTAAAATCCAGGTAGCAGTACTGTTTGTAAAACACATAAAAATTCATGGGCTTATTAGCGCAAAACTTGCGTCTTAGGCTTTTTAATGCATTAATACATAGTATTAAAATGGGTAAAATTACTAGGTAATTCAGGTATGAATAAAGGTTTGAGCTTCACAAAGCTAGCAGGTAAAGGACAGTCTGTACAAAGTAAGCTAACTATAGCCTTTGTAGTTATTGCATTAATACCTTTGTGTTTGTTTTCTTGGCTGAGCTTTAAGCGAATAAATAATACATCAGAACAACACGCCCAAACTGAATTACAACAGGTAACAAATATTGCTCAGCAGTTTAGTCGCTTTTGGCTGGCTGATTATATTAAAGATTTTAAGTTACTTAAAAACCAGTTAACGACTAACTCTGTGCAACAACAAAGTGCAATAACTGAGTTTGTTAACGTATACGAATTTGTAAATAATGTAGAGCTAATAGATAGCGCAGCTTTGCTTGCTACACCTACATCTTCTTTTATTAGCAAAATAGCTCCTCAATCGTTAACTAATATCCATACTAGCTTGAGTGAGCATGCAACGCCTTCATTTCAATCATTTTTAATTGAAAAACAACCACATTTTATTATTGCGCTTGGTATATATAATACGGAGCAACAATTAAGCCGTATTCTTTTAGCCGATATAAACCCCCAGTGGCTAATGAATCAATTAAATGCAATGTATACTAAAAACAGCGAGCTTAGTTTTAGTTTATTGCCAAGTAATAGTTTGCCTTTATTAAACCAACAGCCATCAACAGAGCAAACATTATTAAATAAAACACAATTAATGCAAAAAACGTTTACCTATAACAACGAAAATAATGATGTAATGTATGGCTTTGTTAGTCAGCTGAATTTTTTGGGTGATCAAAGCTGGCTGCTATTAGTGTCTAAGCCGAATGTTCAGGGGCTAACAAATACTTATTCTATTAAGTATTTTGCTTTGGCAACACTGCTTATGTTGTTGGCTGTTTTAGCGTGCTCTTGGTGGTTTGGTCGAGTATTGTTTCATCCATTAAGGCGCTTAACAGCCCTTGTTGATAAAATTACCAAGGGGAAAAGCACCCAAGTACCTATTTTACCCGACAGCCAAGAGTTTAATTTGTTATCGAGTAAGCTGTGTAAATTGGCCGAAAATAAACAGCAACAACTAACAGAGTTTTATAAACAAGGGACTGAACTACAGGTTGTGCTAAGGCACTTAGCAGAGCAAAAAAGTGCACTTGATGAGCACACGATTGTGGCTGCAACAGATTTAAAAGGCACTATCACTTTTGTTAATAAAAAGTTTTGTGAAATAAGTGGTTATGACGAACACGAGTTAATAGGTAAAAACCACCGTATTCTTAATTCGGGCACTCACCCAAAACAGTTTTTTAAAGAAATGTACCAAACCCTAAAACAGGGAAAAGTATGGCATGGGAAAATATGTAATAAAGCCAAGCAAGGTAATTTATATTGGGTAGATACCACCATAGCGCCATTTTTAGATGAAAATGCTAAGCCACAAAGCTATATAGCCATTCGAACAGATTTAACCGCATTAAAGTTACAAGAAATAGAGCTAGAAGAGCATAAAGCACAACTACAGTTGGTAATAGATACTACCGCTGTGGGAATTTGGGATTGGTACATTGACACAGGTAAAGTCACTTTTAATCACCGTTGGGCTGAAATAATTGGCTATACCTTAGATGAGTTAGGCCCAGCAGTAATAGGCACTTGGTATAAGTATGCCCACCCAGACGATTTAATCGTTTCGGAGCAAAAATTAAACGCTCATTTTTCTGGTGAAACAGACTATTACGTTAATGAAGCACGTATGAAACATAAACAAGGTCATTGGGTATGGATACTAGACACTGCAAAAGTGGTTGAATGGAATGATGATGGCTCACCAAAGCGGATGATAGGTACCCATTTGGATATTACAGAACAAAAAGCAACAGAGCTAGAATTACAAAATAGTCGTGACCAATTTGCCTCGTTAGTAGGCAATATTCCAGGCATTATTTACCGCTGTAAGTACGATAAAGTGTGGACTATGCTTTATATGAGTAAGCAAACTAAAGAGCTTACGGGTTATGACGCTGAGGCAATATTAGAGAATAAGCAGTTAAGTTATTTAGAAATAATTTACTCGGACGATCGTGACGATATTGAAAAAACGATTATTAAGTGCATTGACGAGCACACGCCTTGGTCTGTTGAATACCGGATCATAACGCAAGGTAATGAAGTACGTTGGGTAAATGAAAAAGGCCAAGCCATTTATGACACTGACGGAAACGTATTATATTTAGATGGTTTTATACTCGATATTACAGAGCGTTATCAGGCGCAATTAAAAATAACACGTCAGCAAAGCCTGCTTGAATCTATGAGTAAACAGGGGCAAATAGGTGCGTGGGAAATAGACTTAAAAGCGCAAACGCTTTATTGGTCAGACGAAGTACGCGCAATTCACGAAGTGCCACAGAGTTACTCTCCAGATATAGCCACCGCAATAAATCATTATAAAGAAGGCTATCACAGAGATAAAATTAATGCCCTTTTTGAAAGTGCAATAAGTAGTGGGAAAAGCTGGAATATTGAGCTTATTATTGTTACTTACACTGGCCAAGAACGTTGGGTTAAGTCAATAGGGCAAAGTGAGTTTGAAAACGGCCAGTGCATTCGTGTTTTTGGCTCTTTTCAAAGTATTGATGCGCATAAGCGACTTGAACTCGAAAGCGAAAAAGCCAATCGTTATAACAAAAGCTTAGCCATGCTTACTGTTGCACCTGAAGTGCAAAGCAGTGATGTGGCAGAGGTAAAAAAATTAGCCGTTAAGTCTATGTGTGAAGTGCTTGATGTACAGCGCGCTTCTATTTGGATTTTTAACGAACAACGCGATTTAATGATTTGCCATAGTTTAAATATACAAGGGCAAGGTGTTGATTGCTGTAATGCACAGCTCAGTGCAGAGGATTACCCTGCCTACTACGAAGCTATTTATAAACAAAACTTAATAGCTATTGACGATGTTTATAATCATCCCGCTACCGTTGATTTTATTGAGCATTATGCAAAACCTAATAATATAAAATCTATGCTAGATGCCGTTATTACAACCGGTGACGGAAATTTAGGTATTTTATGCGCAGAAACCGTTGGGGAGTTTCGCCAATGGACGCAAAGTGAAGAAACCTACTTACGCTCTTTAGCAACTTTAGTAGGCAGTACCTTAGTGTCACAACGCCGTAAACAAACCGCTGAGGAATTAAAAATAGCTTTGGTTTTGGCAAAAGAAGCCGGTGTAGCAAAAAGTCAGTTTTTAGCAACTATGAGCCATGAAATACGTACGCCAATGAATGGTGTTTTAGGCATGCTTGAGCTTATTCAGTTAGAGCAACTGCCCAAGCCTATTGAAACTAAAGTAGCAATTGCTAAAACCAGTGCGCAATCATTACTGGGTGTAATAAACGACATTTTAGATTTTTCAAAAGTAGAAGCAGGTAAAATTGAGCTAGAGAGTATTAATTTTAATGCCCGCGATTTAATTGGGGAAGTAGCCGCTGGGCAAGCATTAACAGCTCAAAATAAAGGCATAGAAATAATTTTAGATTTGGTTGCCTTAGAGCCATCGCAGTTAAGTGGCGATCCAGGGAGAATACGCCAAGTATTAACTAATTTATTAAGTAATGCCGTTAAGTTTACAAACGAAGGCGAAGTGGTGGTTAGCGCATCTATTGAGCGTATTGAGGCCCAGCTAATGCTGCAAGTTAGCGTAAAAGATTCTGGTATTGGCATTAGCAAAGAAAAACAACAACAGTTATTTGCACCCTTTATGCAAGTAGATGCGTCTACTACTCGAGAATATGGAGGCACTGGCCTTGGTCTTGCTATTAGTAAGCAGTTATGTGAACTAATGGGAGGCGCTATTGCAATTAAAAGTAATGCTGGCCAAGGGAGTGAGTTTATCGTCACCATGGAGGTGCTAAAGGGCGATCAACAAGAGCGCTATATGCCAAAGGCTAATATTAATGGGTTAAGTATATTGGTAGTTGATGATAACGAAACAAATCGTTTGGTTATTTCAGAGCAGCTCAAGCACTGGGGAGCTAATGTTGAGCTGGCAAATAATGCCGAACATGCGCTGCTAATTTGTGAAAATAGAGTTAAAAACAATCAGGGCATGTATGACATAGCTGTATTAGACATGCAAATGCCCGGCATGGATGGCATAGAGTTATGTAAAGTATTAAAAGCGCATGCAGATTACAAACATATGCCATTAGTAATGATGACCAGTATTGCAGGCTTAGAGGGGGCTCAGCGCTATTCTGACGCAGGCTTTCAGGCTTACTTTCCAAAGCCAGTAACAACCGCCGATTTAATTTCTGCGCTTTCGGTTATTACTAATAGCGAGCAGCACGAAGCACTGCCATTGGTAACATCTGGGTATATTTCATCGTTGCGCAAAGCCAAAACCATTGAGCCTGCTAAAATATTATTGGTTGAAGATAATCCAATAAACCAGCAAGTATCTACTTTAATGCTTAAAAAGCTCAATTGCGAAACAGTCTTAGCCGAAAATGGTCAACGTGCTTTAGAGGAACTTGCAAAACATGAAGCAGGTTACTTTCAAGTTGTACTAATGGATTGCCAAATGCCGGTTATGGATGGTTATGATGCCACTATTGCAATACGTAAAGGTGAGGCTGGCGAGCAGCATAAAGCAATTAAAATTATAGCATTAACAGCCAATGCCATGGATTCAGACAAAGAGCGGTGTATTGCAGCTGGCATGAATGATTATTTAAGCAAGCCAATTGAACTTGATATTTTAAAAGATAAATTAGAGCAATATTTTTAAGGTTAAAGCAGTATGACAAACACAATAGACATTCGTGATGCGCAAGCAAGTGATGCAAAAACCATTTTGCACTTTATTAATGAGCTCGCTATTTATGAAAAAGAGCCACAAGCAGTTAAAACCAATGAACAAGCCATTTTAGATACCCTTTTTAGTGAAGGCGCAACAGCGCATAGCATTATATGCTTTGATGGCGACGAGCCCATTGGCTTTGCTGTTTATTTTTATCGAAATTTTCCGAGAAAACCCATTGATCGACGCGAAGCGGTGTCGATGGGATGAATCGGAATAGTTAGCCCTGCTCTTGAATGTATTTTTGAATTGTATCAGCAGCCGCATTCCCAACA
>NZ_JBEOOE010000040.1:0-24496 GCF_040308885.1 Pseudoalteromonas sp. 120-MNA-CIBAN-0494 | reverse complement strand
TGTTCATCGCCTAATCCTTAAACTCTTTTTAGAGTAAATAATGATAGGCAGTTACACAAAATTAGTTACATCCTCTAACATTGATTTAAACAACAGCCAAAGCGTTTAACTTTAACATTTGTAATGTTAAAGTATGACTTACTTTTTTAGTGAATAAATCAGAATACCCGCCATAGCACCTAATACCTAACACCTAACACCTAACACCTAATACCTAATACCTAATACCTAATACCTAATACCTAATACCTAATACCTAATACCTAATACCTAATACCTAATACCTAGCAATAGCATTTAGTATAAAATGATAAGCACTACTTCGCTTTGTAACCTCTACTTAGCTTATATTTTTAAATTAGCAATTTATAGCTTCAATAATCAAACGCTTGGCAATATAGCTTTATCCTATAAAAACAATACCGTGGCTTTCATGGTTGCTTAGGTATAGTTAGTTTAAGTCATTGTTTTCATTTCTTATTAAATTAAATTTAGGTTTATTATATCTGTAAGAAAGCGCATCTACCCTGCATAGCTTTTCTGAGAGCTTTGTTAAATTTAATTAATATTAGTTCCTTAAATCATAAATTCCCCCTTTTTATTGTCTTGAAATAAGTTGAGCCATCAATTACGCCTGCAGCTTTTTAGTAACAAAGCAAAAAGCTTTAAATTAAATTTACAATGTTATTACCAATTTTCATTTTTGGGTGCACTAGGTTGGGTAGGTGTACAATAAATATAAGTCAATTAAAATCAACACCTTGAATTTTGTGATTGTTTTTTGTCATATTAATAACTTTATTTTTAGATGAAGAGTATGTTTTAAATCTTACTTTGTTGTTGCTTGGTAAATTATATTGGTTGACAATTAAAGTGGTTGGTAATACGGTGTTTACATTCTCAAGGGTAATTCTTTACTAATGTAACGCTTTATCAATGTAGAGAAGAGCAGTTCTAAATTAAAATTAGATTGTTTATTAAGCTAAATTATTCAGGTTGATTAAAATTGGATACTTAATTTGGTTATGGCAGCCAAAGCTTTTTGGTAAATAATTTTAATGAATTTAAATTTAAATAAAGTGTGCTTATCAGGTGTATAAATAATTCGACTATAAGTATACGTCACAATTATTGGGAGTTTTTTTATGTCAAAACCTACTATTGGTTTTATTGGCCTTGGCTTAATGGGCGGCAACATGGCCGAGAATTTACAAAACAAAGGCTACGATCTTATTGTTATGGATCTTAACAAAGAGGCGGTTGCAGCGTGTGTTTCTAGAGGCGCAAAAACAGCAAGCACAGCAAAAGAGCTTGCTGCAGGGTCAGACATTGTTATGTTTTGTCTTACAACATCTGCTGTTGTTGAAAAAATTGTTTACGCCGAAGATGGCATTTTAGCCGGTATTAAAGAAGGCGCAGTATTAGTTGATTTTGGTACATCTATTCCATCATCTACTAAAAAAATTGGTGCAGATTTAGCTGCTAAAGGCGCAGGTATGATTGACGCACCATTAGGTCGTACACCTGCACACGCTAAAGATGGTCTATTAAATATTATGGCTGCGGGCGATATTGATACATTTAATAAAGTTAAGCCAGTGCTAGAAGATCAAGGCGAAAACGTGTTTCACTTAGGTGAGCTAGGTGCAGGGCATACTACTAAGTTAATTAATAACTTTATGGGTATGACAACAGTATGTGCAATGTCACAAGCATTTGCAGTGGCTGATCGTGCTGGTGTAGACCGCCAACAACTTTTCGACATTATGTCTACAGGTCCATCAAACTCTCCATTTATGCAATTTTGTAAAAACTACGCCGTTGATAATGTAAGCGATCTTGGTTTTTCTATTGCTAATGCAAACAAAGATTTAGGTTACTTCCTGCAAATGGTTAAAGACTTAGGCACTGAGTCAAAAATTGCCGAAGGTTCTTCTGCTAACCTACAAGCTGCATTTGATGCGGGTATGGGACAGGGCAACGTACCAGAAATTTTTGATTACTTTAAGCAGTTAAATAAGTAATACAAAATGGCGTTTAAATTAGCGTTTAAACGCCGCAACACACAATATTATCGATTGATTAGATTGACTGCTTTATACAAAAACCGTTGTTCAACATTCATAAAGCCTAAATTTAAATCACAATAAAAAAGAGTTAACTATGCGTCTAATGAATATAATAAAGCTTAGTCTAGTTCTCACTGGTTGCTTATCGACACAATTAGCTGCCAAAGATTATTTTGTAGAGAATAAACAAGCCTTTAATAGCATCTCAGCCGATTTAGTAGCAGGCGATAAAGTAATATTAAAAAATGGTACTTGGAATGATTTCGAAATTTTGTTTTCAGGCCAAGGAAGTAAAGCCGCCCCAATTTTATTAACCGCGGAAACTAAAGGCCAAGTAATTTTATCTGGTCAATCTAACCTTCGCCTTGCAGGTAAATACTTAGAGGTTTCAGGCTTAGTATTTAAAGATGGCTACACACCAAGCTCAGCGGTAATAGAATTTCGTCGAAATAAAAGTGAATTAGCCTACCATTCACGCGTAACTCAAATAGTGATCGATAATTATAGTAATCCAGATAAGCGCGAGTCAGATTACTGGGTTGCTTTATATGGACAACATAACCGCTTTGATCATAGCCATTTAGTGGGTAAACGAAACAAAGGGGTTACCGTTGCAGTTCGTTTAAACTCAGTGCAAAGCCAAAAAAATTACCACCGTATAGATAACAACTATTTTGGTTATCGTCCTACTTTTGGCTCAAACGGTGGTGAAACCCTACGAGTTGGCACCAGCCATCATTCATTAACTGATTCGCACACATTAGTAGAGAACAACTACTTTGACCGCACCAATGGTGAAGTAGAAACGGTTTCTATTAAAGCCGGTAAAAACATTGTTCGTAATAACGTATTTTACGAGTCGCGTGGCACATTAACACTGCGCCATGGTAACGGTAATGTTGTAGAGGAAAACATTTTTATTGGTAATGGTGTTGACCACACAGGTGGCATTCGCGTTATTAATAAAGATCAAATTATTAGAAATAACTACCTACAAGGGTTAACCGGCTATCGTTTTGGTAGTGGTTTTACGGTTATGAACGGTGTGCCAAACTCATCTATTAATCGTTATCACCAAGTTGAAAACGCAACAATTGAAAACAATACATTTGTAAATGTTAGTCATATTCAACTTGCTGCAGGTAGCGATGCTGAGCGCAGTGCTGTACCAAAAAATAGTGTAATGAACAATAATTTAATTATTAATCAAGACGCTAAGCAACCATTTTCGACATTTGATGATGTTAGCGGGTTAGTATTAAGTAACAATATAGCAAATACTAAAGTGCTCTCTGAGCTTGAATATGGTGTAAAACAGCAAAGTATTACACTTGAAAAAGCAAGTAACGGCTTACTTTACCCTTCATCTAAAAGTGTAAATGTGGGTGCAAAGCGCGACCTAAAAGTACTTAAAAAAGAAGACACCGGTGTTAGTTGGTATGCAAAAGTACCAGCAATAGTTGAGTTTGACTCAGGTAAAACGCATGTTGTTAAAGCCAGTGCTAGTGCGTTATTAAATGCTATTGATAATGCACAGTCGGGTGATGTGCTTGAACTTGCACCAGGGCAATATGATGTGTCTAAGCTTGTTGAAATTAATAAAACTTTGACCATTAAAGCCAAGCAAAGTGGTAAATCTAAACTTACCTTTCAACGCTCTACCTTATTTGAAATACACGATGGCGGTAACTTAAAACTAGAAGGGCTACTTATTTCTGGTGAATATGCACCAGATGCTATTGATAATAGCATTGTGCGTACGCAAAAGTGGGGCATGCTTGATAACTATCGTTTTGTAATGACCAATTCAAAATTAATTGCTTTAGATATTAACCATTCATTCCACTTTTTTGTTACCGGAAAAGGCGCTATGGCTGATGAAATTATTCTAACAGGTAATAGCTTTACAAATGTGACAGGGGATATTTTACGCTTAAATACTGAAATTGAAGATTTAGGTGTTTATAACGCTGAATACGTAACGGTTAATAACAATACCTTTAATGATGTAGAAGGCAGCCTAATTAAGCTTTATCGAGGTGGTACAGACGAAAGTACATTTGGCCCTCATTTAGAAGTGATTAATAACACGCTTAATAATGTTGGTTTTGGGGCGCGTAATAAAGCACAAGCAAGCATTTATGTGCATGGTGTTCAGGTAACAAATATTAAAGAAAATGAATTTGTTAAATCGGCCCCAATTGTTGTTGAGCATACGGTAGGGGAGCCAAAAACTGAGATTTCAAACAATACATTTAATGCCACAAAAACACCTAAGGTTAAAGAGCTAATAGTTAATGGCCCTCACACAGCGGTGTTAAAAAATAATAACGTTTTAAATAATAAGGCAGATTAATATTATGTATTTATTAAAATGCCAAACACGTTTTAAAACAGTTGCTATAGCGGTATCTGCCTTGTTTTTATCATTGGGTGCGCATGCCGCGCACCCAAACTTGGTAATTACTACAGATGATGTTAAGCACATGCGCCAAGCAATTAGCAGTAATAGCAGTGGCAAGTTTGCCACTGCGTTTGAGCTGTTAAAAGCGCAAGTAGATGAGCAAATAGCACACCCTATTACAGTGCCTGTACCTAAAGATGGTGGTGGTGGTTATACACATGAACGCCATAAAAAAAATTACCAACTTATGTACAACGCTGGCATTATTTATCAGCTAAGCCAAGACGATAAATACGCCAATTATGTGCGCGATATGCTACTTGATTACGCCAAATTATATCCAACATTGGATGTACACCCACAGCGTAAGGTTGACTCTCAAAACCCTGGTAAGTTTTTTTGGCAAAGCCTTAACGAAGCAATGTGGCTTGTGTACACAATACAAGCATACGATCTCGTTTATGATTCGTTAAATGCCGCAAATATTAAAACAATAGAGAACGATTTATTACGCCCGGTTTCATTATTTACATCGGTAGGCCAACCATCAACATTTAATAAAGTACATAACCATGGTACGTGGGCAACTGCGGGTGTAGGTATGGCAGGCTATGTGCTGGGTGAGCCAGAGTGGGTAGAAAAATCGTTATACGATTTAGAAAAGTCGGGTAAAGGCGGCTTTATTAAGCAGTTAGAAATGCTGTTTTCGCCACAAGGTTACTACAACGAAGGTCCTTACTATCAACGCTTTGCACTACTGCCGTTTGTAACGTTTGCGAAGGCAATTGAAAACAACGAACCACAAAGAAAAATATTTGAATACCGCGATGGTATTTTATTAAAAGCGATTGATACCACTATTCAACTTAGCTACAACGGTTTGTTTTTCCCAATTAACGATGCAATAAAAAGCAAAGGTATAGATACCATTGAGCTAGTGCATGGTGTTACTACTGCTTATGGCTTAACAAACGACGCGGGTTATTTAGATATTGCTAAACAACAAGAGCAAATAATTCTCTCTGGCGATGGCTTAAAAGTAGCACAAGCACTCGATAGCGATATGGCAAAACCTTATTCGTTTAAATCGGTTGCTTTTGGTGATGGTAATGACGGTAAGCAAGGTGCTTTAGTGGTTATGCGTACCCAAGTAGGGGGCGATCAGGCTTTATTGTTTAAGCCAGCAGCACAAGGTTTAGGCCACGGTCATTTTGATAAGTTAACGTGGCAGTTTTATGACCACGGTAACGAAATTGTATCTGATTATGGCGCCGCTCGTTTTTTAAATGTAGAGGCCAAATACGGCGGGCGCTACTTACCTGAAAACGAAACCTATGCCAAGCATACGGTTACACACAATACTGTTGTGGTTGACGAAACGACACACTTTAATGCCAATGTAGATGTGGGTAATAACAACCATCCTACACTAAACTTTTTTGAAACCAATGAGTTTGGCACAGTATCAAGTGGTGAAATAAGCACCGCGTATAAAGGTGTTGAACTTGAGCGTACCTTGGCATTAATTAATTTACCAGAGCTTAAAAGCAGCATTGCACTGGATGTATTTAATGTTACTGCCGATAACGCGCATCAATTTGATTTACCACTGCATTACAAAGGTCAGCTTATTGATACAAGCTTTGAATTAAAAGCCAGTACAACTCAGCTTGCTGCACTTGGGTCTAAAAATGGTTATCAGCACTTATGGCTAAAAGGGCAGGCACAACCACAAAGTGGCTTAGCTAAAGTAACTTGGCTTAACGATAACGGTCGTTTTTATACGCAAACCAGTTTGGTGAAGGGTGACGAGTCGTTTTTGTTTACTCAAATTGGTGCAAACGATCCGCAATTTAATTTACGCAATGAAAACGGTTTTATTCGCCGTGTAAACGCGCAAAAGCAGCATACGTTTATATCGGTATTAGAACCCCATGGTGAATACAACCCAAGTAAAGAATATACATTAGAAGCGGTTAGTCGAGTGTCGGCACTTAAATATACCGAGCAAGATGACTTAGTACTTGTACAACTGAGTATTAAAGGTAAATCGTATTTAGTGGCTATAAATAAAGCTCAAAACGCAATAAAAAATACATTTAAATTTCAAAATAAAGTATTCACCTTAAATAGCCGACTGGGCGTTTATGCGATGAACAATAACCAGGAGTAAACAGGATGCAAAAGCAAAGTGCACACTTTTCATTTGGCAACGAAACTGAAATTGAAGACTTAGGTAATGGCTTAAAGCGTCAAATGCTGGGTTATAACGAAGAACTAATGGCCGTTAAAATTTGGTTCGAAAAAGGGGCTATTGGCTATAACCATGCGCATAGGCACTCCCAAGTTACTTATGTTGTTGAAGGTGAATTTCATTTTAATATTGATGGCGTGACTAAAATATTAAAACCAGGTGATAGTTGTTTAATACCTCCTTTCGCTGATCATGGTGCAACCTGCCCAACGGGTGGTATTTTAATTGATACCTTTAGCCCAGCTCGTGAAGACTTTATTGAGGAATAATTATGCAACTTAAAGGCTTACGTTGGTGGGTTATCGCGCTAATTGCGCTTGCCACTATTATCAATTATATCGATCGCCAGGCACTGAGTGTACTTTGGCCAGACATAGTTGAGGATTTATTCCCGGATGAATCGGCGTTAGAGCGTAAACAAATATACGCTAATATCTCTATTGTGTTTGTGTTTTCTTATGCTTTTGGCCAAGCCATATTTGGTAAAATATTTGACTGGGTAGGCACACGACTCGGCTTTGTTTTATCAATTGGTGTTTGGTCGCTTGCAACAATTGCACATGCATTTGCCCAAGGTGTACTTAGTTTTAGCTTTTTCCGCGCTATTTTAGGTGTGGCCGAAGCAGGTAACTGGCCAGGTGCTGCTAAAGGTAACGCTGAATGGTTTCCGACTAAAGAACGTGCTTTAGCACAGGGTATTTTTAATTCTGGCGCGGCAATTGGCGGTATTATTGCCATCCCTTTAATTGCCTATTTAACAATTTACTTTAGCTGGCAAATGGTGTTTGTTGCTATTGGTGTTTTAGGTTTTCTTTGGTTAGTGCCGTGGTTAATTTTAGTTAAAGCGCCGCCTAGCTCTCACCCTTGGCTTACAGCTCAAGAACGTGAGTATATTTTAACCGGCCAAAGACGTGTTGATGATAATGGCGATGTAACAGACGAAGAGGAAGAAGAATACAACCCTTCTACCGCAGAGCTGTTGTGTCGTAAGCAAAGTTGGGGCGTAATTATTGCCTCGGCAGCGATTGATCCTATTTGGTGGCTGTTTGTTTTTTGGATCCCTATTTATCTAAACGAAGTGTATGGCATGGATGTTAAATCTATTGGTATATACGGATGGGTGCCTTATGTTGGTGCTATGTTTGGTGCATGGTTTGGTGGCTTGTTAGCGCAAAACAGGCTCAAATCTGGTTGGAATACCGATAAAACACGTAAACTTACCATAACATTGGGCTGTTTAATTATGCTACCGGCACTGCTTGCAATGGCTAACCCAGGTGGCCCAGTAACAGCGGTACTTATTATGGCGGTTATTTTATTTGGTTTTCAAACAGCCATTGGTAACGTACAAACATTACCGAGTGACTTACTGGGTAAAAAGGCTGTGGGCACACTATCAGGTTTCTCTGGTATGGCGGCAAAGTTAGGTGCTGTAGGCCTTACATCTTTGGTTCCTATACTTACTGCCGATGGTAATTATGCGCCAGCATTTATTATTGGTGCCTCATTAGCAATTATTGCAATGGCTGCTGTTTGGATCCTTATTCCAAAAATAGAACCTCTTAAAAAGCCTCAATAATCTCGATACTAACTGCTATGCCACTGTGTATTATAAAGCGCATAGCAGTTAACTACATAGGATAACTTCCAAAATGAAAAATATTTACTTTCTTGGTGAATGCATGGTCGAGCTTAGGGCTATGAGTGAGGCAACACTGCACCAATCATTTGCAGGTGATGTTTATAATTCTGCCGTTTATTTAAAGCGTAGCTTTGCGCAAATTTCGACCTCTGTTGTAACCGCTTTAGGCCAAGATAACTTAAGTAAAAAAATGCTTGAACGCTTTAAAAGCGAACAGTTAGACACTCAGTTTGTATTTGCTCACGATACCAAAGTACCGGGCATGTATTACATAGAAACGGATGAGCATGGCGAGCGTAGCTTTATTTATTGGCGCAGTGATGCTGCCGCTAAAAAGATTGTTGATTTTTTAACTCCCGATCTTGTTGAGCAACTTTCACAAGGTGATATGTTTTTCTTTTCGGGTATTTCACTCGCTGTAATAGAAGAAGGAGCGCGTGAGCGCTTTTGGCAAATTGTAACGCAGCTCAAAAATGCCGGAGTAAAAATAGTATTTGATCCCAATTACAGAGCGCGTTTATGGAAAAACACAGAGGAGACGAAAGCGCAGTATCATTTAGCGTTTTCTGTTGCAGACATTACCCTACCAGGCGTTGAAGATTTAACCACGCTTTATAATGTGCATAGCGTAGATGCGGTTATTGAATACTTACAAAAATATAAAATTGAAGAAATTGTTGTTAAAAATGGTCCAGCATCAGTTGTGACAAAACACGACAATACGCTTCAAAGCCATACTATTATACCGGTTAAAAATGTTGTTGATACAACCTCCGCGGGTGATGCTTTTAACGGTGTATATTTAGGTGCGCGTTTATCGGGGTGTACTATTGAAAACGCAGTACAACTTGCTGCAAAAGCCGCCGGTGCAGTTATACAACAACCTGGGGCTATTGTGCCAAAAGATATATTTCAGTTAGCAATGGCTGAAGCCGGTATTTAACTAAATTTAAAGGCCGCATCAGTTCGGCCGCATTATCTTTAATAAAGGAACAAGGTTATGACTCGCTTTTCTGAACTTATGTCAGGGCAAACATTATTGCCTATAATTCAAGCCGACACACCAGAGCAAGGCGTTAAAATAGCTCAAGCTATGGCCAATGCTGGCCTTACTTTGGTTGAAGTAGTTCTTAGAACTGATGCATCGTTAGATGCATTAAAAGCTATTAAAGAGCAGGTGCCAGCGCTTAAAGTAGGTGCTGGTACAGTAATAAATACTGACATTTTAGAGCAAGCACTTGCAGCAGGTGCCGACTTTATTGTTACGCCAGCAGTGTCTCCGCAATTATTAGCCGCGCTAACAAAATGCAATGTGCCGGTACTTCCTGGTGTGTCTAACACGGGTGACATTTTAATGGCGCTTGAGTACGGTTTTGAAGAACAAAAATTATTCCCTGCATCGCTCGCTGGTGGTACAGCATTCGTATCGGCTGTATCGTCAGTATTTAGAGCCGCTAGCTTTTGTCCTACAGGTGGCGTAAGCGAGCAAAATAAAATGGATTACTTATCTTTAAATAATGTATTTGCTGTGGGTGGTACTTGGATCGCAAATAAAGAGTGGGTTGCACAAGAAAACTGGCAAGCAATTACTGACTCGTGTATTCAAGCATTAAAGTAGTAAGGAACAAACAATGAAAGATTTAGCCCCGGCAATATTGCCAGGTGTAGTAGTTGGCGACGATGTTAGAATTGTATACGAACATGCACGTGCTAATCAGTATGCTTTACCTGCGGTAAATGTTGTTAGTACAACGTCTATTAATGCAACGCTTGAAGCTGCAAAAAAAATGAACTCGCCTGTTATTATTCAGTTTTCTAATGGCGGCGCACAATTTTTTTGTGGTAAAAGTTTGGTATTACCTGAGCAACAATCTGCAGTACTTGGCGCAGTTAGTGCGGCTAAATATGTACATACAGTTGCTGCGCATTATGAAATCCCCGTAATGCTACATACAGATCATGCTGCTAAAAAGTTACTACCTTGGATAGATGGTTTGCTCGATGCAGGTGAACAGCACTTTGAGTTAACGGGAAAACCACTTTTTAGCTCGCATATGATAGATTTATCTGAAGAACCTTTAGAAGAAAATATCGAGATATGTGCGCGTTATTTAGCGCGCATGAGCAAAATAGGGATGACGCTTGAAATTGAACTTGGTTGTACCGGTGGCGAAGAAGATGGTGTTGATAACTCTCACCTAGACAGTTCTGCACTGTATACGCAACCTGAAGATGTTGCTTACGCGTATGAGCGATTAAGCAAAATAAGCCCTAACTTTATTATTGCGGCGTCTTTTGGCAACGTTCATGGTGTTTATAAGCCGGGTAACGTGGTACTTACACCAACCATTTTAAAAGACTCACAAGCTTACGTATCAAATAAATTTAATTTACCCCCTAACTCAATTAACTTTGTATTTCATGGTGGTAGTGGCTCAGAGTACGACAAAATTGTTGAGTCTTTAACCTATGGCGTAGTTAAAATGAATATTGATACCGACACCCAATGGGCGTGTTGGACCGGTATTTTAGATTATTACACTAGCAAGCAAGCGTACTTACAAGGCCAAATTGGTAACCCAGATGGGGACGATAAACCCAATAAAAAATACTATGATCCGCGCGTATGGCTTCGCCATTCAGAGCAAAGTATGGTTGCAAGGCTTGTTCAGTGTTTTAACGATCTAAATTGTGTAAATAGGTATAGTGCATGAAAAGACTAAATACAGTATTAAAAGAAGATGGCGTACAAATCGACCTTATTTTACTTATTCGCACAATTTTAGCGACCAGCAAAGAAATTGCTTTTAGAGTAAGCCAAGGTGAATTAGCCGGTGTTTTGGGTTCAACCTTAAATGAAAACATTCAAGGTGAAGTGCAAAAAAAGCTTGATGTAATAGCCAATCAACTACTTAAAGATATTTTGCTAGAGGACAGCTCAGTGAGAACTGTAGCGTCAGAAGAAGAAGACCACGCAGTAGGAGCCAACCCAGAGGGTAAGTTTATAGTGGCATTTGACCCACTTGACGGCTCTTCTAACATAGATGTAAATGGCCAAATAGGCACTATTTTTACTATTTATTTAGCCCGAGATGATGTGCCCTATGATAGCGATGAGCAATTTAACCAATTAGGTGCAAACCAAGTTTGCGCGGGCTATGTGCTTTACGGCCCCTCGTCATTACTTGTAATGAGTACTGGCGGCCCTACACGGTGTTATACATTAGACTCTACACACGGCGGTTACTTACTAACAAATAGCCAACTTAGTGTGCCAGAGCAAAGCAGTGAGTTTGCCGTAAATATGGCTAACTATCGCTATTGGGATGAGCCTACACAGGTATATTTTGACAAGTTGCTATATACATGTAAAAGCTTTGATAAAAGCTCAGTGCGTTGGAACGCTGCTATGGTGGGAGATGTACATCGTATTTTATGCCGTGGCGGGTTATTTTTATATCCACAAGATAACCGCGCTGGTAATGAAAATGGAAAAATAAGACTCCTCTATGAAGCAAACCCATTAGCCTTATTAGTAGAAAATGCCGGCGGTAAAGCCACTTCAAAAGGGGCCCGAATATTAGATATAGCCCCGACTAACTTGCACCAGCGAGTGCCTGTTGTTTTAGGCTCTATAGCGCCAGCTGAATATTTTAATAGCACTGTTTATAACAGTAATGCTAAATATTAGTGTATATAAAACGTGTAGCGATGTGTTAAGGCCAATACACGCTATTTGGTTGCTCTTTTGTGCGTTACCCACATAGATGTAGGTAGCGCGCATTACCCCACGTTTACTTGAGTCGACTTACTCGGCTCTTGCATGGGTGTAAGGCTAAAATAACGCATAAGCAGTTATCGAGCCTATTAGAGGGTAAACTCGCGTTAATTTTATTTTTTGCTCCTCCTTATTACTCCTTAATTACTCATACCTTAATAAATCACACTTAAAAGCCTTACTTAAATTAATAGCCTCAAGTAAATACCAATACAGGGTAATAAATTGGTAATAACAAGAAGCCGTTGCTGGTAAGTTGTTTGTGGGCGTTTTATGCTTGTTTCGTTATTCTTTTGTGAATTAATTGTTCTTTTTTTGATTGTTTTTAGTGGCAAAAGTTATTTTATTATGGTTATATGACCAAGCTGGTTAACAGCGCAGGGTTTTATTTATACAAATTGGTAATGCGTGGTCTTTTATTTGGTAATGTAAGTGGGTTTGTAGCGTGAAAAATTGATTTACAAATTTTCAGCGTTAAAGAAAAAACCACACCTAATAATAAACGCAGTAATAAAAGTCCTTTAACAAAAAAATAGCTGCCTTAGTTCATTTACACAAATAAACGGCTAGCAACACACTTCACACACAACTAGAAAGGAGAATTTGTAATGGCGTTGAACAAAAAACATATAAATAATGTTGAAGCGTACAAACAAGTTCGTAATCGATTTAAACTTAGCCCAGTAGCTAAATTAATTAAAAACAGCGTTATTACAGGTGTATTAGGCTCATTTGTTTTTTCCGCAAATGGACAGGAAGCCGTTGAAAATACTCAAGCAAAAGAAGACGTTGAAGTTATTAGTGTTACAGGTACTCGTAGAACTATACAAGACCAAATAGCAATTAAACGCGAATCAACTACTGTGGTCGATGGCCTTTCATCAGAAGACATTGGTGATTTACCGGCGTTATCTATCGGTGAAGCACTTGAATCTATTACTGGCGCTGCCTCTCATCGTGAAAATGGCGGTGCAACAGAAATAACTATTCGTGGTCTTGGTCCTTTCTTAAGTGCAACACATATTAATGGCCGTGAAGCGACTAATGGTAGTGGTGATCGCTCAGTTAACTTTTCACAGTTTCCATCTGAGCTGGTTAAAAAAGTAGCCATATATAAAACCCAAGACGCATCAATGATAGAAGGTGGGGTAGCAGGTGTAATTGCACTTGAAACCATTACTCCGCTCGACTTTGGTAAGCAAAGTATATCTGGCGAAGTTAAATTAAATTACAACCCAGATGAAGGTAACGTAGATAACTCACTACAAAGTGATATGGGCTATCGCGGTACGTTTAGTTATGTAGATCAGTTTGAATTTGACAATGGCCAAGCCGTTGGTGTGTCGTTTGGTGTACAGCGCCAAGATATTAGCCAACCAGAAGCTGAATATAGAAGCTCTAGCCCATCGGGTTCATCATTATGGGCTTGTATAAACGATCCTAACAATACCAATGAGGGATTTTATCGCAGTAAAGCTGGCGACTGTGAAGACCAAGTAGCGGGCGATAAATTAAAAAACCAAGGTTATCAAACCAAAATAGACTCGCAAACTGGTAAAGCAGAAAGTGACGGTACTCCATATGCTTGGACTGGCAGTAGCCGCAGCTTTCGTCAAAACGAAACGTCTGATGAGCGTGATGCGGTGTTTTTTGCATTACAGTACCAGCCATCAGCTGCGTGGGATATTAACATTGATACGCAAATATCAGATAGAACACAACAAGAAGCGCGTCACGATCTAATCTTTTTACAAAAACGTGCTACACCAGGTATAACAGGCCCTACATTGGTTACCAATGATGTAGGTGGTATTTTGCATTGGGAAGGTGAAGAGCGCATAGAGTCGGCGGGTGAGCAATTTTCTCGTGAAGAAAACTACCAAGGCTACGGCATAAACATTGAACATACTGTTACCGATAGATTAACAGTTGACTTAGATTTAGCCTATTCAAAAACTGAACGAGAAGAGCTGCAAATATCTAACCGCGGTAGGACTTCAAGCCAAAAATTCTTTACCTGGGATATGGGCACAGAAATACCTCACTTTACGTTAACAGACTTTGATGTTACCGATATTTCAAACTTTACAGATAGCTTAAGAACACGTTTAGATCGTGAAAACGTTCGTGAGAACGAAGTTATGTCAGCTCGACTAGATTTTGATTACTTACTCGAGGGTAATGTTTTTACTAGTATTAAGGGCGGCATTAGAACATCTGAATTGAGCTTTGTGCAATTTGGTGGCAGCCAAGGTAATGGTTCAAGAAACGAATTTACGTTAGATTCAGGCACAGATGCGCTTAATGTGCTACAAGGATGTCAAATTGACTTCCCTGAATCAGGTTTTTTATCAGGCGTATCTGATGGCAATATTGTAACCAATATAGATGCTGATGGTAATGCAATAGGCAGTGGTACAGGCTCATCATGGGCAACCTACGATAACGTTTGTTTTTCTCAAGCAGTTGCCGGCTCTAACGTAGACGGGCAGTTTGCTTACCCCGATGTTGAGTACGAAAATACAGGTACAATAGATGTAACCGAAAAAACAACATCAGTATATTTAATGGCTAATTATGATACTGAAATGTTTGGTAAGTTTATTCGCGGTAACTTTGGTCTTCGTATTGTAGATACAGAAGTTACGTCGATTGGTTTTAGAAATAGCTTTGATATAGTAACTAGTGACACAGGTGTGCTTTCTCTTGTTGAATCAAGTTCAGGCTCATTAGATAGAATACAAAGTGGTGGTGATTACACTAAATACTTACCAAGCTTTAACTTAGTTATTGATTACAGTGAAGATATTTTACTTCGCGCGGGTATATACCGTGGTATGTCGCGTGCTGATCCATCAAATTTAGGTTACAGCCGTACATTTGAAGAAGATAAAGAAGGTACTGCAACATCAATTAGTGATTTACTAGTAGGCGTAAATGGTTCTGGTAACCCAAATACTCAACCACTTATGTCGTGGAACTACGATGCCGCTTTTGAATGGTACCCAAATGAAGACTCGATTTTTGCGTTAAGCCTTTACTACAAACAATTTCAAGGCGGTTTTCAACAGCAAACAGTTATTGAAGACTTTATTGTGGGCGGTGAAACAGTATCTTTACCCATTACTAACTCTGTTACCTCTGACGAAGATAGCGAAATATTAGGCCTTGAAGCCTCATTTTCATATCGCTGGGATAACGGAATTGGTATGAAGTTTGGTTATAACTTTGCCGACACTGATTTTGAGTTCCAAGATAGTTTATACGGCGACACGTATGAAACTGATGTAGATGGAAATTCAACTCAACTGCAAGCAGGTATTATTCCACCAGCTTCAGTACCTGGCTTCTCTAAGCATGTATTTAGTAGCCAGTTGTACTACCAAATTGGTGGATTTGATACCGCGGTTATTTACAAATACCGTAGCGAATACTTCCAACCTTACACATCTAATGGTACTCGCTTACGTTATGTAGACGGGGTAGGGGTGTGGGAAATGCGCGCATCTTATAAAATTAATGAGCACATTAGAATTAAAGCAGAGGCAATTAACTTATTTAGTGCACCTAAATCACAAGACTTCTTTGTTGAGGGGAACTTAGGTGAAGTGAATGACTACGGCCCACGCTTATTCTTGGGTATGAGCTTTAAGTTCTAAATTAAAGCAACTAATACACAAAAGGCTCTAATTTAGAGCCTTTTTTATTTGGTGAACACACTAACTTAGTGGGTTAAATGGGTAATAGAATACAATCCACGGGTTTCATCTGTTTTACGTTTTATCTCTTCAAGCGCTTTAGCTTCACTCGCTGCAAATAATGCGTTAATTAATCGGTTAAAGTGGTTATGCATTGCTTTTCTTGCTGCTGATGAGTCATGCGATGCAATTGCTTCGTATATAGCAGTGTGTTCTTGTATTCGTTGCTCGTTACTTTGCGAACAAACATCTTCATGAGCCGAGATAATTTCAGGTTCGGTTAATCTCAACTTCCAAAGATTATTAATTGTTAAAACAATAGCGTTATTACGGGTTGATTGCGCGATAATTTCATGAAAACGTTGATCGGCTGCATTCGCGGTTTCAGCAATACGCATGTCATCAAGTGTTTGTTTTAACAACGCTAACTCTTCACTTTGTATCGTTGCGGCAGACAGTGCTGCAGCCTCTGCTTCAACCAAAGCACGGGCTTGAGTTAGCTCAAATGCACTTATTGGTTTAGCGAAGCTTTCTGACTTTTTAGTGTCAGTAACAAAAACACCAGAACCCGTTTTTACTTCAACGCGCTCTCTGACTTCAAGTGCAATAATTGCCTCGCGTATAGTTGGGCGGCTTACTTGGTGAATTTCGGCTAACTCACGTTCTGCTGGTAACCGTGTACCCACAGGATAAATACCTTGATCTATCGCGGTTTCTAATTTTTCAACAATTGTCCAAAAACGTCTGCGCCTTTTCATTTTCATATCCTCTGATTTAAATTGTTGTAAATTCATAATGTTGCCACAATAGAAAATTAATAAGGCTACTTTACGCCTACTTTGTAATCGTAAGTTAATTGGTAATTTTATAATACTAATTGGTAAGATAACCCCCTTCAAGAGGCTTGTCAAATTGGCTTCACTTTTCATGTAAGGTATTGATATACATTTCTCTATTGATAAATACCTAGCGTATTATTGCAAACAAAAACGCATTTATTAATCAATCTTATTTACAAATAAATCTAAGGCATAATACTGTGGTTTGAGGTAGCCTATTTAGCATTTTAAAAGGTGCATTTATAAGTAATTAAAAATTTAGCGATTAAATACATGGCGTATTTAAATACATAAGTTAAATATATCAATAAAAGGAGTTTAGTATGAAAAGTTATAAAGCGTTCCCGCTTGAAGTTAAAAATGACATAACAGAGTCAATTAAAAGTCAGTTTGGTGATACTTTTTCAAATGATTTAATTTTAACCTTTATTCGGGTAATGGAAGAGTCAACATTTGTTGAAGTTGACTTTGCGGATTTATTAGCATTTTTAGCCGAGTGTAAACATGGTTTTAAAACCTTTTCTAATCAAGATACGTTAACTGAATTTGTTAAATCAAATCAGTACACACCAAAGGCTTTATTTGGGCATAAAAAGTTGCTTGAAAACTCCGAGACTAATTTTATGGATGACTTTTCTGATAGTGTAAATAAGCTTAAACAGCTTGTAGCAAATGATGGCTTTTTATATGTGTCGGCTGGCTTTAATCAAGGCTTAAGCGAGCAGAAAAACGGTTTTGAATTTTTTATGATTAGCTGTCATGAATAGAGAAGGTTAATTATGTAGTGGAACTGGTATAAGGGAGAATATATAAGTGCATTATTTAAATGGGCTATATAAATTAAACCACAGACTAAGGTTAACCACATTTATTACTGCTGTAATTAGCTGGCTTTTTGTTAGAAAAGCCAGCTAGCAATAACTGCGTTTTAGCATAAAACTCACAAATAGACCGGGTTACACTATTAAGCCAATAAAATTATTTGCCCTTTAAGGGCAGCAAATATTACAAAGCATCCTTGCTTATTAAAACTGTGTTTCTAGCTGTAATAGCAAAATTTAGATATAACTAATAGTTTATAAGCAGCCAGGTAAGTGTTTTGCAGGGTCTGTTTCACGTGCTTTTATTGCATCAGCAACAGTCATCCCAAGGGCTTTAGCAACACCTTCACCATAGGCAGGATCGCACCGATTACAGTTACGAATATGACGATATTTAATAAAGTCATAGGTATCACCCATTTGTGCCGCGGTATTACTAAATAGCGCTTGTTTTTGCTCATCATTCATTAAGTTAAAAAGAGCGCGTGGCTGACTAAAGTAGTCGCTATCGTCTTCACGGAAGTCGTAATGTTTAGCATCGCCATTAATTTTAAGTGGCGGTTCAACATATTGTGACTGCTCTTGCCACTGGCCAAAGCTATTCGGTTCGTAGTGTGGCCTTGCGCCATAGTTACCATCAACACGGCCTTGTCCATCGCGCGCATTGCTATTAACAGGGCAGCGAGGTTGATTTACCGGCACTTGATTATGATTCACACCTACACGGTAGCGCTGTGCATCAGCGTAGTTAATTAAACGGGCTTGTAGCATTTTATCAGGTGATACACCAATTCCAGGTACTAAATTACTCGGTGCAAAAGCAGCTTGCTCTACGTCAGCAAAGTAGTTATCAGCGTTTTTATTTAACTCATACTCACCTACTTCAATCAGTGGGTAATCACCTTTAGGCCATACTTTAGTTAAATCAAAAGGGTGATACGGCACGTTATCAGCTTCGGCTTCAGGCATAATTTGCACATACATTTTCCATTTAGGGAAGTCGCCGCGCTCAATCGATTCAAATAAATCTTTTTGATTACTTTCACGATCCATAGCAACTATTTCAGCAGCTTCTGCATCGGTTAAGTTTTTAATACCTTGTTGTGTACGAAAATGAAATTTCACCCAAAAGCGCTCCCCGGCTTCATTCCACAAACTATAGGTGTGTGAGCCAAAACCATGCATATGTCTATACGAGGCAGGTATACCACGATCACTCATTACAACCGTTACTTGATGGAGCGCTTCAGGTAATAAAGTCCAAAAGTCCCAATTGTTAGTTGCAGAGCGCATATTAGTACGAGGATCGCGCTTTACCGCTTTATTCAAATCTGGGAATTTAAGAGGATCACGTAAAAAGAATACAGGGGTATTATTACCAACCATATCCCAATTGCCTTCTTCGGTATAAAACTTTAATGCAAACCCACGAATATCACGCTCAGCATCAGCAGCGCCACGTTCACCAGCAACCGTACTAAATCGAGCAAACATTTCGGTTTTTTTACCAACTTCGCTGAATATTTTTGCACAAGAATACTTACTAATGTCGTTAGTAACAGTAAATGTGCCAAACGCGCCAGACCCCTTTGCATGCATACGGCGTTCTGGAATAACTTCGCGCACAAAATTTGCCAGCTTTTCATTTAGCCAAACGTCTTGAGCAAGTAATGGCCCACGCTTACCAGCGGTCATACTATTTTGGTTATCAACAACAGGCGCACCGCTGTTAGTGGTGAGAGGGGTATGGTCAAAAGGACATCTTTTATCACTCATACAATTGCTCCTTTAATGATTATTTAGAATGAAAACAAAATACACTGATCACTCAATACTATACTAATAGCCCAAATAGTATAGTACGAGAATTAGCCGAGATAGATCCCTGTAAAAAATGGTATTTAAAGTTTTATAAAAAGGCTTTTAGATCAGCAGTGGTTGAGCACAATAAATTTAAAAATAACAATGTGGGGACGAAAAGCACGTTAAATAAACTTTAAAAGTAAAGATCATTTTATTTCTAAGGCATGTTTTGAGTCTTCTAAAGCAGTACGGCAAACATAAATAAGTATGCTATGAATGATATTTCCTTGTATTAAACAAAATAGTTAAAACTACTTTGCAAGCTTGCGATCCTCTTTAATAAATTTTTTAATTTAATATTAAAGGCCTTAAAGTACACAAGGCTTAAATAATGTTAACAATGCAACAAACAACTCATTCAGTTTCGATCACCAATTTTGAATTTATTAAATCAACTTTTCCGGAACTATATCGTTTAGCAAACGAAATGGAATATTATTATTCAACCGACCATAGTTGCGCTTTACTCAAAGCTCGCTTGTTTGCTGAGGTTTGGTGCCATCAAACAGCACAGTTTTTTAATTTAAAGTTAGCTAAAAATTCAGATCTTAGTCAAAAAATAAATCAGTTAAAGCTTTCATCTACGGTTCCAACTTATATTATTGATGAGTTAAGCCTAATAAGAACAAGCACTAATCATGGGGTTCATGCATCTCAGGAGTGGGAAGGGAGTTGGCGTTCAGTTGTTAGTTGTAGTCGTACACAAGTAAAGCAAACACTAAAGGCTACTTTTGAACTAGCTCAGTTTTCTTACTTTAATTTAGCAAATGAGCTAGGAGAGCAGGCTATATGGCAAGAGCCTGTTTTAGAAAATACCGTTTCTAATGTAAACCTTGCTTTAAATGGATGCCCCCAAGCAAATTTAGCAATTGCCGAGCAAGCGTATTCGCAATTGCTTTCAATAAAAAATCAAGTATCTACTTTGAGTAATAAAACAAATAAAAAAGCGTATAACACACTAAATAAAAAAGATTTAGAGTATTGGTTATCTCGGGCGCATTCATTAAATGCTTCAGGTACGTGGCAATTATATGCACAAGCATACGAGCAAAAATTTTTAGAAGAGTCTAAAACTATAAATGCAGAGTATTGTTATAAACAGGCTATAAAAGAATGCACTACGGGTGAATCATACTTTTTATATGCTAATTATTTAAGTGTAATAGGTCAGCCTAAAAGAGCGTGGATTCTTTGTGAGGAGTCTGCAAAGCATGGTTATCATCAAGCTATTGTTGCTTTGCAGAAAAAACACTATAGATCAGATGATAGTATTTATAATCATTGGGTTAAGCAGGGGGTTGAGTATAAAGAAATTAACTCATTTACTATCGATGCTGCAAATAAACTCGAATTATGGCTAACAGATAAAGAAAACGATTTGGCAAAAAAACGAGCTCGTACGGCGTTAATTACAGCTCAAGCAACGCAAGCACCAGGGTATCAATATTTAAAAGCATTTTGTGATTACTTTGGTTACTGGGGTAAAACACCAAAATTAAATGTAGTTAGCGAGCTTATTAATACTTATAAAAATTTGCCGGGTACAGTGTATTACCAAACTCGGTTATTTAGCATATTAAAAGAACACACTGCGCACAGAGTAACCGCTATAGAGATTGGTTGTGTCGCAATAAAGTTAGAAAAAAATATAAAACTAAAAGCACAAATTCAGTTTGAAATAGCAATGCTGATGAAAGAAGAGCTAGCAAGTTGTGGCAAAGTAAAATGCAGCTTTGGGCTAAAAGCGTTAATAAAAGAGTCGGCCCAATTAGGATATGAAAAAGCTAAACAATTTTTAAAGCTTCCTGTAGGCAAGGCACTAATGCGAGATAATTCCTTTATTAGCCAAACAACAACATTTAAACAAGTTAATCGTCAAAAGCAAAAAATAGCTAAAAAACAGGCTAAAAAAGCAAACAAAAAATAGTTATACCAAAATAGTGTTAACTTTAAATAGGTAACAACTTATTTAAAGTTAACAAAATGATGTTAAAAAACACAATGAAAATTTAATTAACTCAATAACATAAATACTTCTAGTTTCACTCAGGTCGTGTTTGGGATAAGATGCAGTAATCTCATACGAAAGGATTCTTGATGAAACACATTCTACTTATTGTGACAGGTGCAAGCCCACAAGTATTAACCGAAACTCTTTTTGCGCTTCACCAGCAAGGTAAGCAAATTCCTGAAGAGATTTTTGTTATTACAACAAAAAGCACAAAGGTTATGCTTACTGATGGGCTATTTAAGCAAGGTCATTTAGCTAAATTAATAGCAGATTATAAACTTCCTGATATTAAACTTCCCGATGAAAATATTTGGCTAATAGAAGACGATAAAGGCCAACCTATTAATGATGCTAAATCTGAAATAGAACAAACCTACATGGCCGACTTTATTACGCGTAAAGTGTTTGAACTTACCAATAAAAACGATATTAGTATTCATGCATCCATTGCAGGTGGACGCAAAACAATGGCGTTTTATTTAGGTTATGCAATGTCATTGTTAGGGCGCGAGCAAGATTCGCTCAGTCATGTATTTGTGAATAACGAATTTGAATTTGTTAGAGACTTTTACTACCCAACACCTTATGACCATATTATTGATGGTAAAAACGGCACGCAGGTCAATTGTATTAATGCAAAGGTAACCCTTGCCGAAATACCCTTTGTACGAATGCGCCAATCTATAGACGAAACTCTAATTGCTTCAATGCAAAGTGCATCGTTTAGCCAAACAGTAGCAAGCTTAAACTCAGCTCATAAAAAAGATTTAACCCTTGAAGTAAACGCAAAAGCAAAAACGCTCACCTTTGCAGGTATCGAAATTAAACTTACCGCAAAAGAAACCGCCTTTTATTTATGGTTAAACCAATACAGCCAAAGTGAACATAAAAAGCTAGTTGTGGGTCGTGATTTTGAAGAGTCTTTGCGTTACAGCAAAGAATATCTCATGCTTTTACAGCAAAATAGTAGTGATTTACGTATATTCCGCGACACGTTTGGCATAGAGCCCGAAGATTTTAGAGATGGTTTGCACAGTAATTTAAAGGTAATGGAAAAAACCTTTGTGCAGCAAACTTGCAGCCGCATAAAGAGTAAAATAAATAAGGTGTTACCCAACGAGCTTGCTAAAAAAATAGCGATTGACTCCAATAACCAAAGCTTTGAAACAAGCTACTGGTTAAGTGCAGTAACACATAATATAAAAATAAATATAACGGCTTAATATTCGCAAGCTTGCAAACGCATAAAAATAATAACGCATGGTAAATTAGTTGATAAGGAAGTAATCAGGAATGAAGCAATCAATGAACTTTGAACATATTCAATCTAAGTGGCCAGAGCTACACCAGTTAGCCGCTTTTGCAGAAGACTATGCGATTACCGACCCACAAAGCTCACTAGTTAAGCTGCGTTGCTTTGCCGAAAAAGTAGTAGGCTACTTATACAAAGAACTTCGCTTACCTGTTTTACCAACGTCTAACATTTTCGACAAACTTACCGCCGACGACTTTACCAGCGCAGTCCCGCGTTTAATTACCGATAAGCTCCATGCCATACGTAAAAGCGGCAACCAAGCCGCGCATGAAGGCAAAGTAGATCAACAACAAGCTATTTGGATATTAAAAGAAAGCTACTTTGTAGCCTCTTATTTGTTTATGGCTTATGCCAATGGCACGCAACAAGAATGCCCAGAGTTTAAAGCGCCTGAGCAAACACAGCCCACTAACCAAAGTGATGCCCAGTTTGCTAAAAAGAACAAACAACTCACTCAGCAGCTAGCCGAAAATCAAGCCCGTTTAAAACGCGCACTTGACGAACTAGAAGCCGCAGAGCTTGCACAAAAACAAGCCCAGCAGCAAACAGCAAAACTAAAACAAACTATTGATGCAGAAAAGCTTAACCAGGTTAAAACGCGAAATGAGCAAATTGTTAACTCAAGTTTTAACTTTAACGAAGATGAAACCCGTAAGCGTATTATCGACTTAGACCTGCGTAATGCAGGTTGGCATGTTGCACTTGACGACGAATCAACAGAAGACGTTGGCAAAGAAGTAAAAGTAACAGGCCAACCTACAACAACAGGCATAGGTTATGTTGATTACGTATTATGGGATGACGACGGAAAGTCACTTGGCGTAATTGAGGCAAAACGCACCCGCGAAAACATCGAAAAAGGCCGCCAGCAAGCAACGCTTTATGCCAACGCGCTCGAAAAGCAATATGGTCAACGCCCCGTTATTTTTTATTCAAACGGCTGGGATATAAAAATTCTCGACGACGCGCAAGGTTATAACAGCCGTGGTTTATACGGTTACTACTCAAAAGATTCCCTGCAGTACTTAATAAAGCAACGCACGCTTAAAAAAGAGCTAAACACCACGCCAATAGATACCGTAGTAGCAGGGCGTTTGTATCAAATGGAAACCATAACTCGTGTGTGTGAGCGTTTTAGCGACAAACACCGCAAAGCGCTTATTGTGCAAGCAACCGGCACGGGTAAAACACGCGTATCTATCGCCCTTGCCAAACGGCTGCTCGATGCGGGTTGGGCTAAGCGCGTACTATTTTTATGTGACCGAAAAGAGCTACGTAAACAAGCGGGTAATGCCTTTACCGAACACACCAAAGAGCCAGTACACATTGTAGGCAAAAGCGCTAAAAACACCGCAGCGAGTGCGCGAGTATTTATAGCAACCTATCCAGGCATGCTGCGTATAATGAACAAGTATGATGTAGGTTATTTTGACCTAATAGTAGCCGACGAATCGCACCGTTCAATTTACAATATTTATGGCGATATTTTTAAATACTTTGACGCGCTAGAAGTGGGCTTAACCGCCACGCCGGTAGAAATGGTATCGCGCTCAACCTGTGATTTATTTAGCTGTGATTACAAAATGCCAACAGCCAATTACCCGCTTGAAGACGCCATAGAACAAGGCAACTTAGTCCCCTACAAAATTGTAAGTTACACCACACAGTTTTTGCGCGAAGGCATTAAAAAAGACAACCTAACCGATGAGCAAATAGCCCAATTAGAGTAAGCGTCTAGCGAACCACACCTAGCATCGATGTTCTGATTATCTAAAAATACCTGCTCAATGATAAATTCGGAG
>NZ_JBEOOE010000039.1:0-25468 GCF_040308885.1 Pseudoalteromonas sp. 120-MNA-CIBAN-0494 | reverse complement strand
TTATCTTCCCCTTAGTCAGGGTGATAAGGCATCTTTCAGCCTATCGGGTTTGCCAGCTTCGCTGGGCAAACAAAAAAACACCGCGTTTAAATTAAGCGCGGTGTTTTTTAATTTCTTAGTTAAAAGCCGTCTGCTGCTTTATTGCTAAAAGCGATCCTTTTAAATTGGCGAACCTGGCGGGATTGGTAATGCTTTAAAGTTATCTGGCCAGCTACCTGTGGTTAAAAACTGGTTAACTTGTTCAGCTAAATATTGTTTAAACGCGCTTTCACCTATACTGGTGTTGCTTAGTAGTGAATTTTGTTCAAAGTCGTCTTTTAGCTTAGTTAAATAGTAATGCAGTTGTGCTTGCACTTCTGGGCTTACGTTATCGCTGGCCACTAGTTCAGCCATTGTTTTAGCACTTAAATATTGCACTCGTTGAGTGATCTTTGCCACCATGTTATTTGACGGCAATGCCACAAAAACCTGCTTATAAAGCTGTAAAAGTAACTCATCTAAACTATAAAAATCATCACTGCGTGCTTGTTGTTGCGCAAGGCGATTTAAACGCTGTGCATTTAGTAATAACGATAAGCTATGCTGCACGGCAACTTCAGGTAACGCCATAGCATCAAGAGTTAAACCAGTGCGCCCCACTATACTTTCACGCGTCCTAGACTCACCATACGCTTTAGGTGGAATAAGTGCGAGTATTGACTCTGGCAACACTAAATTACGGCCCTCAAGAGTGGTTAAAATAGCTTTAACCGCTTGTTGTTGCGCTTGCTTAGCAACCACTTGCGCGCCTTTTACAGGTTTATCACCGCGTACTTCGTACTCGTAATTTACCCCAGCAATTAATTTAGCCACTGCCTCTACTTGGTAACGGTGAAATAAATACAAGGGCACTAGTTTTTCTTCTAATTGCGATAACGCCTCACCCGTTTTTATATTATGAATACCAAATTGTGCAAGTGCTTGCTTACGCACTTCTAATACTCTTAATAGCTCTTCGCTTGGTGCTGCGCCGTTATCCCACAAATGAGCCGTAGGATGCGCGCCACCGGCAGCACGGGCGTCGTTATCAGATATGAACTCGAGCCCTTTTGTGTTGTTTTCTTTTAAAATAGCCGCCAATGCTTCTGCTTCGTTTTGATTAGTAAAGTCGCTGTAGCCGTATTTAATAACTTGTGTATCCCACACGCCCATACCCATAGCATAACCGCGTGACACATCAAGCTTGCCTTGTTCATCAAAGCTAAGCAGTGGATGCGGATAATCCATTACCGAGGCTCTATCGCCCACTGAAGCGGCAAAGTTATGAGAAATCCCCAAGGTATGCCCAATTTCGTGGGCACTTAACTGCCTAATACGATCAAGTGCCATGGCTTGTAGTGTTTTTGCTATTTCATTGCCGTTTAAATAAGGCGCAGCCAGCGCTTCTGCAATTAAAATATCTTGGCGTACGCGCAGTGAGCCAAGCGTTACATGCCCTTTTATAATTTCGCCGGTACGCGGATCAATTACCGAACTGCCATACGACCAACCACGAGTAGCACGATGCACCCATTGCACTACATTATAGCGAATATCCATAGGGTCGGCGTTTGTTGGTAGTACTTTTATTATAAATGCATTTTTATAACCCGCGGCACTAAACGCTTCATCCCACCACTGTGCACCTTCAAGCAATGCACTTTTTACCGGCTCTGGCACCCCAGGATCAAGGTAATAAACAATCGGCTCAATAGGGTCGCTAATAGGTAAATTCGGATCTTTTTTAGTTAAACGATGGCGTGGTATATATCGCACATACATAGACTCGCCAAGTGCTGCAGCATAGTTTTTATGCTCAATACTCCAAAAACCCGATTGTGGATGGAAGTTGCGCGGGGTGTAGTTATCGTCTGGTAATTTAATTAGTGAATGGTGCATATGCACCGTTAACGAATAGGCGTCGGGGCTTATTTCACGCACAAACTTACCCGGTTGAGTACCGGCAAAGGTCAGCACAGCTTCAAGCTCTGTATTATTAATAAATGCTTTAGAGCGACTCATATAAACTGCACTACGCGATTCGTCTAGATTAAAGTTACCTTGTTTAGTCGCTGCCAGGGTTCGATTTACACCGTGTACATCACTAAGTAAATACGGAGTGTAATCGATTAATAGCGCCCGCTTATTTTGCGCAACCACTTTAAAGCCCGCTAATATGCTTGATGCAAACGCTTCATTAATACTTTGCTGCTCGGCTTTATTACTGGTATTTGCGCGATAGTAAGTATTTACAGCGCGTAGCATTACTTTGTCACCAAAGCGCTCAAATTGCACTAAGTGTGTATTACCAAGTTGCCCTCTATCAAGCCCTATATCGTTAGAGCCCAAGCCATTTGGCAAACTTTGCTGTAGCAAAAATTGCTGCTCTAGTTTATCTACTTTTAAATAAACCTTGCCGTTTTCTGTATCGTAAAAAAATGAAAAATATCCCGGAAAATGATTCATCTTTCCAGTAAATTCATCAATAGACTTAATTGCTGCGTGCGCTTGAGTTATCATAGTGAGCAACACAGTAAAGAGAATGTAACCTAGTAGTTTTATTTTTTGCATAATCTTATCTTTGTTATTGGCGTTTTAAGTACGATTAGGTAACCCCATTATAGGGGGTAATTTAAACAATACAGTTATTTAAGACGAATTTCAGCGCTCCAAACTAATCCCTCTCACATTATGATTAGTTTAATCACGTTATCAGGAAAATAGAATGCGTAGACTTCCTCCAGTATTACTTGAAGATGGTTGCCCAAGAGAATTAATCTCTTTGATCAGAACTATTTTAGCCGCATGTAAAGAAATTTCATTTCGTGTTGGCCAAGGCGAATTATCGGGTGTATTAGGCTCAACACTTGACGAGAATATTCAAGGCGAAACTCAAAAGAAGCTTGATGTTTTAACCAACCAACTGCTTAAAGATATATTATTGGAATCGGGCTACGTAAAAGCCATCGCCTCTGAAGAAGAAGACTACACAGTTGCTGGTAATCCTGATGCAGAATATATTGTAGCGTTTGACCCACTTGATGGCTCATCAAACACCGACATAAACTCGTTAGTAGGTACTATTTTTTCAGTAATGAAAGCGCCTGAAGGCGCAGATCCTGCTGACCAAAGTATTTTTATGCAACCGGGTATTAATCAAGTAGCGGCAGGTTATGTATTGTATGGCCCATCGACTATATTGGCGCTAACGACAGGTAAAGGCACCCGCTTTTTCACCCTAGATAAAACGCACGGCACCTTTTTATTAACTCAAGATTTTGCAAAAATACCAGCAGATACCAATGAATATGCTATTAATGCGTCAAACCAACGCCATTGGCAACCGGCTATGCAAAACTACATTAACGACCTTGTAGCTGGCGACACTGGCCCACGCGCTCGAAACTTTAATATGCGCTGGATTGCTGCAATGGTAGGCGATGTACACCGCGTATTAAGCCGTGGCGGGTTATTTACCTACCCAACCGATACCAAAAACCCAAGCCAGCCAAATAAGCTTCGTCTGCTTTACGAAGCAAACCCTATGGCCATGCTAGTAGAGCAAGCTGGCGGGATTGCCTCAACTGGCACCGAGCGTATTATGGATATACAGCCTAATGCCATTCACCAGCGCGTAGCTGTAATTTTAGGCTCAAAAAACGAAGTAGAAACCTGCTTGGGATATCATAAGTAATAAATAGAAATACAAGGTTTTAGGTATCAGATTTTAGGCGAGAATTAAGCCAGCGCGGTGTTTAAATTAACCGTAGATACAAGGCGGGGCTTTATGCCGCGCTTGTTAAATTTATAAAATGCGCGAGGTAAACTCCCGCCTACGGTTCGGTATTTTATCAACACCTGAGATCTCGTACCTTTAATACTTGACTAAAAATTAGCCACGCTTTTACTCTTGTAAAAGCGTGGCTAATTTGGCGAGCTTTTCATAATTAAGCTCGCCCATTTGCTCACTGTTACTAAGTGCATAAATAACGCCCTCACATTCAGCGCAATCAATATCATCTCGCGCCTCAATCACATTTGCCCACAGTTCCAAGTCATCAAGTACTATTTCATTATGTAAACAACGCTCAAACACATTTAGCATGATTGACGTACTTAGGGTAAATAATGGCTGTTTTGCTGCTGCCGCAGATACAATGACATCAATAGCCTCGTCTTTTTCTGAGCCGAAGGTAATAAACTGCGCTAATGCTTTTTGTATATCCATAATATTGTTATTCTGCGCTCACCGTGATTTAAAAGTAAAATAATGACCCAAATTAACTGCACCCAATGTAATGCTGCTCTTACCTGTAATGTGACTGACATATCAGCATGTTGGTGCAACGAGTTACCCGCTATTTTACCGTTAGATCTTAACGCTACAAGCTGTTTATGCCGTAACTGTACGCTGGCTAAAATAAACACTTACTTACAAAGCCTTTACTCGCAGCCGATTAAAATACAACTCGCGTTTGCTAAGCAATTTAAAAATAATGGAGAGCTGATTGAAGGGCTCGATTACACTATGCAAAACAGCTATATGGTATTTAGTAAGTGGTATTTTTTAAAGCGTGGTACTTGCTGCAAAAATGGTTGTAAAAATTGCCCTTATAGCTAAATTAGCCACACACAGCAATAGGCAGTGAGTTATCAGCTCCCCATTCACTCCACGAGCCATCGTATACACTTAAATTACTATAACCGCATTCATCGGCAAACAGCGCAAGCGCACAGGCAGTAACACCAGAGCCACAGCTAAATTGTAAGTGGGTTGCATTACCGACTAATTCACTAAACTTTGCCTGTATAAAGTCGAGTGATTTTGCTTCACCATTTTCTAATAGACTAGTTAAAGGTAGCGAATAGCTATTAATAATATGGCCGCTGCGCATTCCGGCTCTTGGCTCACTACTTTTGCCGGTAAAGCGCTCATAAGCGCGTGCATCTAAAATAACTGTATTGGCATCCTCAGTAGCACTTAGCACCTGTTTTTTATCAATAAAGTAATCAGGCCGGTATTGAGCAATAAAATCGCCTTTTAATGATGCTTGTGTATAGTTTGATTCAACCGGAAGCCCAAGTTCAAGCCACTTGGCTAAACCGCCACTGAGGACTTTTACGTTATCAAACCCCATGGCTTTAAACATCCACCAAGCTCTAGCTGCACTGAATAACCCTGCATCTTCATAAATCACCACGAGTGAATCGTGATTCACTCCCGCTTTTTGCATCACTTGAGTAAATTGTTCTGCACTACACAAGGTATTAGGCAATGGGTTTGAGGTATCTGCGAGTTCTTTTTTGATATCAAACCGTTGTGCTTTAGGAAGCATGGCAACGGGTGAGTACTCCCCCGCAGCTGAGGGACGTAACATACCCGCATCAAAAATAACCAGGTTAGCTTGCTCTAAGCGAGCATGTAACCATTGTGCACTGACCATGTTTTTCATCGTCTTTCCAAATTTGAGGAAATGAAATAGCTATATATTATTACAGCCTGTTTATAAACAGAATTTAGACTGGTTACAAATTATAATAATGCTAAAATAGCTGCTTTGAGGTTTCTAAATAAAATAAAATTATGCCAATCCCTTTTTACATTATCAATATGCAAGGCTGCGAAGACCGTTGGGAAACAACCCTAAAGCGACTTACCAGCCTACACTTAAATGCTGAACGTTTTGAAGCGACCATTGGCAAAAGTCTTAGTGAAAAAGAAACCCTCAAGTGGTATTGCCCGAAAAAAAATAAAAAACGTTACAATCGCAATCTATCTGCAGGTGAAATTGGTTGCTATGTAAGTCATATGCGCCTTTGGCAAAAAATGGTTAATGAAAACATGCCTTTTTGTGTTGTATTAGAGGATGACCTTTTCATTGAGGCTTCGCTTAAAGATGTTGTTGATGCAGCAATTAAATTGAAAAACTGGGATTTAATAAAATTATCTGACAACAGAAATTTTCCATTTATTGACAGTGCCCCATTAGAAAATAATCTAACAGTCGGTAATTATAAAAAAGCACCAAATGGCACTCAAGGCTACATCATTTCATTAAGTGGGGCTAAAAAACTACTGCAAAGAAAACCATTTTTTAGACCCGTAGATGTCGATATGCAATTTCACACAGAAGTAGGGCTAAGTATGATTGGCATAAAACCCTACCCGGTTGCCGAAGATCGAAGCTTTATTAGTGAAATAACAAGCGCTAATTTAGGTTCACACTCAAACCGCAGTACATTTATCAGAAATTTAATTCATAGATCGAGTATTCATATGCAAAGACGATATAAAACTGCGGATCTTGCCAAAATTACAAGTGAGTAATACCAAGCATATTTTTAAATGTATGCATTTGATTATAAAATTAAATCTTAATAATTTCGCCACGCAATGGCGCCATTTTAGCTAAAATTTTATTTTGCACTGTATGTGGGATATTTTGCTCGTTCATTGCATTTATTAATAAATCGACAACGTGATTGAAGTCTTTTTCGTTTATATTCATGCCGGTATGAATAGCAACCATAGAGTCGCCTTTATACTCACACGGGCCGTTTGTTAGCGCGCATAAGTGGCTTATAAAGCCTTGGCGAAAATGAGTAATGTTACTGTGCTCAAAATAATGAAACACTTGCCTGTCATTACCAATTTGATAAATAAAGCTATCCACTAGTTTTTCTATGCCGGCATTACCATTTATTTGCTGATACAAACTCTGTTTAGGCTTGCTGCTACAGCCAGCTAATACACTTGTAGCCAATAAAAATAGTATAAAAATTCTCATTACCAATATCCTGTCACCGATAAGTACCAACCGGTTTGATCGCTTGTTCCAGCTATACTGCCTAAATCTAAGTAGGCGGCGGTTACGCTTATATGTTTATTTGGCATCCAAGCTACAAACACATCTTTCCAATCTTGCTCGCCTAATCCTAGGTTATTTGTTTTTTGACGATACTCAACACCTAACGCGACTTTACGGCTTAAAAATATCGCTGTGCTTGCCTCAAATAACAATTTATTGCTGGCATTATTGCCGCCATAACCCAGTAACCCTAGTTGGTTGGCTTTGCAGTAACGGGTGGTCACGTTCCAAAACCAGTTGTATCCTGCAATAGCACCTAAGTGTAATTTACTTGCCGCTAAGTAAAAATCGGTGCCGCTGGTGCTTTCTGCACCCACTAGCTTTGCAACCGTGCCATCGTCTAACGACTTATGCTGCATACCTAAACTTACTTGTGGCCAATTACTGTAAACAATATCGCCATATAAGCGAACTTTAGCACCAGTTATCGACTGCTCTATTTGCGTACTCAGCGCGGGTACATCAAACTCTTGCTGCGCATAGCTAAGCTCAACGCGATTAAACAAATTAAGCTGTGCGCCACATACATCTAACGTATAGTCGGTTACATCTGCACGGCTACAAAAACCACTAACCGAAACCTCATCCTCACTGGCATACCCAGCAAGTTGCGCCCACGGAACAAGGCCACCTCCACCAGCGCCCTCAACTTGAGACACCCCAGGAGTAGCTAATAATTTACCGCTACTCGCAGCAGTAATAAAACTGGCTGTGAGTAATACCCCCGCCATAAAGCACTTAATGTACGCCATCGTATTCCTCTAACCATAGCTCTAATTGATCAGCTTTTAATGGCCGACTTAAATAATAACCTTGGGCGTGGTCGCACTGCATTTGCTTAAGTAGCGCTAAAGTACCTACAGTTTCTACTCCTTCGGCAACTACCGAAAACCCTAATTGATGCCCTAAAGTAATACTCGACTGCACAATAAATTGATCTTTTTGCGATTCATCTAGTTTTAAAATAAAGCACTTATCTAATTTAAGCTCATCAATTGGCAGCATTTTTAAACGCCCTAACGATGTTTGCCCTACGCCATAATCATCAAGCGATATTTTTACCCCAATAGCTTTTAAGTTTTCGAGGGCAATTATGCCTTTTTCTTCATTTTCAATCATATCGCGCTCGGTGAGCTCAATGGTGATCAACGCAGGGTTAACCTTATGCTTTTTTAAAGTACGTACTAATGACGAATGAAACCCCGCAAACGCAATATCTTGTGCCGATACATTGATAGCCGCTTGTAAATGTATGCCTTTTTGCTGCCAAGCGGCAACTTGTGCAATAACGGTATTAACCACCCAGGCGGTAAGCTCTACAATTAATCCCGACTGTTCGGCTAAATCAATAAACACCTCAGGCGACACCCAACTACCATCTTTACGTTGCCAGCGAATTAAGGACTCAACCTTATCAACCTTTTGTATTTTCATATTTAGTTTTGGCTGATAGGTCATAAATAACTGGCCGTCATCATCGCTTATAGCTTGCTTAAGCTCATCAAGCATAACTAAGCGCTCTAAATGCGCTTCGTCTTCGCCTTGTTGATAGTAATGAATATTTTGATGATGGCTGGTTGCGCTTTCTACTGCTATAAGTACTCGACGAATTAGATCCTCAGCTTGTTCACCGTGTAGCGGATATTGCACCACCCCCACACTAAAGCGTAAATTTATTTTTAAGTTTTGAATGGTGTAACCCGCTTGGAGCTGCGCCATTAAAGCAATAATGCCGCGTTTAAATTCGCTCACTGCCCCCGCCGGAAATACGGTTAAAAATTCATCACCACCAATACGCGCATGAAACCCACCCAACTCCTCTGAAAACTCACGAATACGATGTGCCACCGCTTTTAAGCACTTATCACCAATGCGTGGCCCCAACTTATCGTTTATATGTCGCAGGCCTTTAATATCGATAGCTACTAACGTGTGTGCAGTGCTTTTATTTAATTGTTTAGCTAGCATTTCTAGCATAGCCGAGCGGTTATAAAATCCGGTTAGCGCATCATGGCGAGCTTGGTAGCTAATTTGCTGTTCACGTTCATTTATATCGCTACCCATGTTATGAAAAGCATCCATAAGGGTAGCTATTTCACTGCTTTGTTTGCTGCCTTTAAATTCAAAATTATAATTACCCTTTGCAAATTGCTTAGCCACCACGGCCAATTGCGACAGTGGTGTAGTTAAATTATTTGCTAATAAACTACTGGTTACTACCCCAACAATTAAAGTAAGTATGGCAAGTATAATCAGCGTAATAAATAGCTGTTCAAAATCGCGATAGCTTTGGGTTAAATCGGCGCTGAGTAAAATTATTACCGGGTGAGCTTGCAGTGCAGATAGCTCAATTTCGCGATTTTTATACACTAAATAATCACCAAAAAAGCGCGACGTCGTTTTGCTATTAAAATAATTAACTGGTTGAAAATTTGCTGGAGGGGCTACCAGTGAGGTTTTTACTAAGCTATCTGCGTTCGCTATAAAGCTTACTTCCATACCGGTTAGGCTTTTAAGTTCTGAAGCTACATTACTGGTTATTTTAAAACCCACCAAACTGTAAGCTATGGTGCGCGGGGTTTTAACTGGCAGTAAAATAACCTGGTACAGTTGGCCATTTAATACCACAAAACTAGAGCGCTCCGCAGTAGTTAATAACTCACTCATTAAAGGCTGCAGATTATCGGTAAAGTTGTCCTCATCATCATTGGTTGATATTAACAGCCCCGACAAATCTAACAGCAGCATTAAATCGGCATTTATACGCTGGCTATGATTGTATAAAACACTGCTTATAGTAGCAGCGTCACGCGTGGCAACCGCTTGTTTAAAGCCAAAATCGGAGGTGAGTACTTTAGCGGCAGTTAATAGTAGGTTTTCTTTCGAGTTTAAATATTGTTTATAAACATTTTGTGCCACGCTTATGTCTTGATTGACTTTTTCTTCTTGAAACTTACTTGTAGACCACCAAAAGCTCAGCAAACTAACCACAGTGGTTAATAACACCAAGCCTACACATAAAATGGTTATACGGTTTCGCAAATTGTTAGTCATTACCGCCCTTAAACTGACTGCCAAAGGTGTTACGTGGTGCTGGCGAGGAAGTATTTATGGTTATAGGTAAAATAGCTTGTGGCTCTATATTCATCATTTTTTTATTTTCTAAAGCCGCAGTTTGTAACGCATGCCAAATACTTATTTGCAAAGGCTGCGTAGTAACAGGCAAACTTACAACTCCGTTTTTATCGGTTTTATAAACTTGCTCACTCTTAGCCACATAGATATAACCCACCATAGAATCATGAATATTACAGCCTAGTACCACAACACCTTGAGTGTCAAAAATAATTGGCTCTTTGGGTTGCCCTGAGTAGAGTTTTAATTGAAAAGATTTAGCGCTTGAAAACGAATACACGTTATGGCGAATATTATCGCTATTAGGAAAGTTAACTAATTGCCCTTGCTGCACAATAAGTAGCTCAGGTAAAAACTGCTTATTTACCTGATCTATTACCGCAACGGGGAGCTTTTTAACACTTGGATTTGTAGGCTTAAAAGCAGTGTTTGCTTGGCCTATTTCAACAACGGCATTAGGTAATACCACACCGTGTTGATCTTTTATTACTAAATCAATATTTGCGCTAACAGCAGCGTGGCTAAAAAGCACACTTAAAGCGAATAAATAACGTTTTTTTGCAAAAACTTGCAATGCTCGTTCAAACATAACCATACTCAAATATTAATTTTAAGTTCAGTTAATTAGAGACGAGCAAAAATTGCAAGAAATATAGTTCAGTCACTAAAAATAAACATTTTAGCATTCATTTTTTAGCACTTTAGTCGTGTTATTTTATAATTAATCCATAATCGGCATCTAAAATAGCAATTACTTCTTGACGCGGATCAGCAGGAATAACAATCTCTTTGCCCACTATTTTACTGGCAATGCCTACGTAGGTATTTGACACTTCAAGCATTACTGACTCAGGTAAAATGTAATCTTTAGCTAGCTGCTCACGCTCATCCATGCGGTCTTTATTAAGTAGTACGTCACTCTCTGGCACGTTATTAATTAACAGCTGACGAAAACCTTCCTTTGAGTTTTCAACAATCTTGCCATCTTTATAAGATGCCTCATCCCAAATACGTGATGAATCAGGCGTGCCTACTTCATCAATATAAATAAGCTGCTCTGCGCCATTTATATCTTCTACATAGCCAAATTCAAATTTGGTATCTACAAATATTTGCCCAAGCTTAGCCAGCTCGCCACTTATTAGCTCAAAACCTTCCACTAATAACTTTTCGTATTGGGCTACATCATCTGCCGTTCTAAAGTTAAATACGCTTAGGTTATTAGTAATATTGCTACGCGTTATATTTACATCATCAACTGGGGGAATATCTGCCACACCAGTAATAATGCCTTTGGTAGAGGGAGTAATTAATACTTTATCGAGCTTTTGATTAGCTGTTAAACCTTCTGGTAAATTAATACCACAAAAGTCTCGTACACCTTTAGCGTAGTCGCGCCACATGCTGCCTGTAATATATTGGCGGGCAATGGCTTCTACTTTTACCGTACTGGCTTTGCGTACAATCCAAACATACGGATGCGGAATATCAACAATGTGATTACCCGCCAAACCGGCTTCATTAAACATGTTAAACCAATGAGCAGCCACTGAGTTTAATGCAATCCCTTTACCAGGAACGCCATTTAGGCCATTTTCACCTTGCCATATGCAATCAAAAGCAGAAATTCTGTCTGAAATAACCATAATGGCTAATTCAGTATCGGCAGGAACGTTATAGCCTTTTTCATTTATTAAGCGTTTGCTATCTGCATCGGTTAACCAATAAACTGAACGCACTTTGCCACTATGTACTTTACCTTTGGTACGAATGGGTAAGTCATCGTTTACGTCTAAAACTTTATAGCTAGTCATGCTATCTCCGGGGTTTGGCATGCTCAAAGAGCAAAGTATGGAATTGGGGTTAGGCGCTCTATAATAATCTAGCCAACCACAAAGCTCAATCTTAGGCTAAAAACAAATCATCTCAGTATATTTATCTAGCTAGCACATTGGGGTAAACTTGAATGATTACTTGCCCTAAGGAGCTAGCTTGAACTATTTAACTGCCACTAAGAATAAGAAATATTTAATGTATATTTCTCAAAATTATTCCTACGCTATTTTAAGACCTTTGCAAGCAGAAATATTAGCTCAAGGAGGGGAAGTTAAATGGTTTTTAGAAGGTGATGAAGTAGACCCTAAGTTTTTAAAACCAACTGAACATCGCCTTGAATCAGTCAAAAGTATAAAAGATTGGGAGCCAGATGCTGTGTTCATACCAGGCAATACTATTCCAAGCTTTATTCCAGGAAAAAAAGTAGCTGTATTTCATGGTTTTAATTCTGGAAAACTAAATAGAAAAGGTAAAGAAGACCATTTCAATATTAGAGGTTGTTTTGATTTATATTGTACACAAGGACCTAATACGACTTTAAGGTTTCAAGAGCTTGCTAAAAAGCATGGCTTTTTCCAAGTTTCAGAAACTGGCTGGCCCACACTAGATCCTCTATTTAATGATCATGCAAGTAATCCTTATTTAAGTAAAAACTCTCGCCCCACATTATTAATTTGCTCTACTTTTTCTAAGCGCCTATCGCTCGCGCCTAAATTATATGAACAAATAAAGCAATTTAGCCAACACGGTAAATGGCGCATTTTAATGCAGTTTCATCCTAAAATGGCACAAGAGTGGGTTGATAAATACAAAGCGTTAAGTAATGACAATCTAACCTTTGTTGAAACAGACAATGTTATTCCTTTATTACAATCTGCTGATGTAATGCTGTGCGACACTTCATCCATATTACTGATGTTTTTGGTACAACGAAAACCGGTTGTAACGTTTTGCAATAAAGCACCTGAAAAACACTTACTTGATATTACGGATAAAAATAACGTTGAAGCCGCAATAGACTACGCACTAACTTACCCAAAAGAACTTGTAGATAATATTGAAGCTTTTTGCCAAGAGTTACACCCATACACAGATGGTAAGTCAAGCCAACGAGTACTTTGCGCAACCAATGAACTGTTGCATAGTGATGAAAAGCTCAAAGCTAAACCGCTTAATCTTCTTAGACAATTTAAAATGCGCAAAAGACTTAACTATTGGAGTTGGTAAGCCGTTATGATCAACCTTGAGAATGTCTCTTTCAAATGGCCAAAAAGCGCAGTCACCCCGACTCTCGCTATTAAGCAGCTTACGATTAATGCTGGGGAACATGTTTTTTTACATGGTCCAAGCGGCAGTGGTAAATCTACCTTACTGGCGTTACTGGCAGGCATTAATGTTACCACTAGCGGCCAACTTTGTGTTTTAAACCAAAACCTAAGTGCGCTCACCAACGCACAGCGCGATGTATTTAGAGCGGATCATATTGGCTATATTTTCCAAAACTTTAATTTACTACCTTATTTAACCCCATTAGAAAACGTGTGTTTAGGGTGCCAATTTTCGAAAAAGCGTCAGCAACACGTGCTCAGCCAAGCCGATAATTTAGAGAGTGAAGCAGCCAGATTACTCAATGCACTGGGGTTAGAGCCGCACTTTCATAATCAAAATGTTGCCACTTTAAGTATTGGCCAGCAACAACGTGTGGCTGCTGCGCGTGCATTTATTGGCAGCCCAGAGCTAATTATTGCCGACGAGCCCACATCGGCGCTCGACACCAACAACCGCCAAAGCTTTATAAAACTGCTGTTTGAGCAAGCTAAGCACGCCAACAGTACTTTAGTATTTGTTAGCCACGACGAAAGTTTGCAACCACTTTTTAATCGCAGCATCGATTTAGTTAATTTGCAGGCAGCATCATGATCTTAATTAAACTCGCCTATAAAAGCCTATTAAACCGTCGTAGCAGCGTGCTATTAACCTTACTTACTATCGCTATTAGCGTTATGTTACTGCTAAGCATTGAACGGGTACGCATAGACGCAAAAAGCAGTTTTAGTAATACTATTTCGGGCACCGATTTAATTGTCGGTGCGCGCACTGGCGATATTCAATTGCTGCTCTCGTCCGTATTTAGAATAGGCCACACTAACAATGGTGTGAGTTGGCAAAGTTATGAATACATAACCGGACAACGCGGCGTAAAGTGGAGCATTCCAATAAGCCTTGGCGACAGCCACAAAGGCCAAGCAGTATTAGGTACCACCCTTGATTACTTTAATTATTATCGGTTTGGCAAAAAGCAGCCACTGAGCTTTAAGCAAGGCCACGCATTTAACACGATTAACCAAGTCGTGCTGGGGAGTGAGGTAGCGAGTAAATTAAACTATAAACTGGGCGACAGCATTGTTATATCTCATGGTATGGGCAGCACCAGCTTTCATCATCATGATGACAACCCGTTTAAAGTGGTCGGTATTTTAAATGCCACCGGCACCCCTGTAGATAAAACGCTGCATATACCGCTGGCCGCTATCGATTTAATCCATGGTGGCCATAGTGCAGAGCACGAGGAACATAGCAACTTAGTTGGCCACCCAAAACAAATTACTGCGTTTTTAATGGGCTTTAACTCACCACTTTACACGCTGCAAATTAGGCGCAATATAAACCAATATAAAAAAGAAGCACTGCTGGGTATTATGCCCACAGTAACACTAAAAGAGTTATGGGAAATGCTCGCTATTGTTGAAAAAATACTGCTGCTATTTTCTGTTGTGGTAGTCATTATTAGCTTGCTTGGCATGTTAACCACGCTCCTAGCTAATCTTAATCAGCGCCGTAGAGAGCTTGCCATATTACGCTCAGTAGGCGCTCGGCCATGGCAATTATTTACTCTCATTAGCATAGAGTCGCTGCTTACCACTTTACTCGGCTGCATAGTTGGGTGTGTATTATTTTATGCGCTGATGTTTTTTGGCGCAGGTTACTTACAAAGTCACGCTGGTATTAGCATTAACATTGCTATGCTCTCTTACTATGAACTCACACTTATAGGCGTTATTATGATTGCAGGATTTATTATTGGTTTAATTCCCGCAACTCGCGCTTACTTTTACTCACTCAGCGATGGCATGAGTATAAAAATATAACTAGGACAATCATGACGTTTTTAAAAACAACTTTTCAATACATCGCCTTGGTAAGCTTAATACTAACCAGCTTTGTTAGTAGTGCAAATCCACCCAAAGAAATTTTTTGGGAAGACCTAATTCCACAAGGTCATATGCAAATAAACACCCAAGCGCAAGCTAACCACGAAGGCAGTGAGCAAAACTGGGTTCAACCAGATCTAAACGCACCTGTAGTAAAAGCACTTGATGGTAAATCGGTAAGCCTACCGGGCTTTGTAGTACCACTTGAAGGCGACAGTGAAGTAATTACCGAATTTTTACTGGTTCCTTATTTTGGCGCCTGTATACACGTACCGCCGCCGCCGCCAAATCAAATAGTACATGTAACCATTAAAGGCGGTGTCCCCATCGACAGCCTATACGACGCCATAGTAGTGACTGGTGTAATTAGCACCCAAACATGGTCAGGCGAAATAGCCCAAGTAGGCTACACAATGAAAGCCGTAGGCGTAGCTCCGTTTGAGCTTTAAAGTCAGGTGTCAGGTGTCAGGTGTCAGGTGTCAGCAAAATGATAAAAATACCACTCTGATAAGTGTGTACTTATTCCACGTTTTTGAATTAAATAAACGCAGTAGTAAATTGCTCGCGCGCATCTAACTTAAACTCAGGGCTTGGCTTTAGCTCTCTCTAAACTAAAGCCACTTTTGTCATCTTCAAATTCGAGTTTTAATTTTAGATATCAAGCTTGTCAGCATTTTTGATAACTCAAAGGTTTCGTTTAACCAAGCCCGACCAACATCCGATTTTATATAATTTATATCTATGGCAATATAAATATCTGCACTTAAACGGGTAGAGCGTTTCCAAACATCTAAGTTTTCAAAATTCATCATTCTGACACCCTTGTACAGATACTTTGATTAAATTAGCTTAGTTTTTAATTAACAAAATACAAATATTTAAAACTAACACCTCCCCCCTGAAACCTTGTTTTTATCTCTACCTGACACCTGACTCCTGATACCTATAACCTGCCCTTTATTTCTGACACTTCCCACAAAACACAGTACTTCTTTGCCCTAGCCTAACTTCTTGTAATTCGCTTTTACACACCAAGCAAGGTTGCCCTTTGCGACCGTACACTAAAAGTTGCTGAGCAAAGTAACCCGGTTTCCCGTCGCTTTGGGCAAAATCTTTTAAGGTAGTACCACCTTGGGTTATTGCCGCGGCTAGCGTGTCTTTAATTATAGGAATAAGCGCTTCAAAACTTTTCAGCGATACTTTACCGGCTTCGCGGCGAGGATCTATTCCCGCTTTAAATAACGATTCATTAGCGTAAATATTACCGACCCCTACGACGATGGCGTTATTCATTATAAATTGTTTTACCGGCACTTTTTTATTGCGTGATTGCTGATACACCTGTTTCGCAAAAAACTCGTCAGTAAGCGGCTCAGGCCCGAGCTTTGCCAGTAACTTATGAACTGAGCCCGGTGCTTGCCATAGGCAGCAACCAAAGCGGCGCGGATCGTTTAAGCGCAGCGCTTTACCGTTAGCAAAAATAAATTCTATATGATCATGTTTTTTAAGTGGCTCGTTAGCACTTACTACACGTAAATTGCCCGACATACCTAAATGCAAAATTGTAGAGCCTAACTCACAGTGTAATAACAAATATTTTGCGCGGCGCTCAACGCCCGTTACGGTTAAACCCGTTAGCTGATATACATCGTCAGGCACCGGCCAACGCATGCTGCCATTATGAATATTTACCTTAGTAACAACTTGATTTAAAACATGCGGGGTTATGCCCATGCGGCTTACTTCTACCTCTGGTAATTCAGGCATTTAATACACTCACTTTATTATAAAGATTATTGTTCGCTCGGGGTTGAGCTAGGAAACAACTGTTTAACTACGGCTAAATCAAGCGCAAATACACGCTGGCTATTTTTTTCGAGTAGATAATACTGATCATCGCCCTTGTAAAGCAAATACACCCAAGGCAATGGTTCGCCCGCCAGTTCAAAGGTAGCTACCGAAAGTGGCGCATTAGGATTAAAAACAACTGACTCATGAACCGACATAAGCTGAGCACTTTGCCACACGTTAACCAGTTCGCCTAGCTGCTGCTCCGTACCTTGCCAAGTAAGCGGCACATCGGTTTGTAATGCGGTTGTACGCCAGCTTGTGCCTATACGTTCAATTTTTTGATCAACAAAACTCAACGTTAATACAAAACTTTGTATTGGTAACACTGGTTGCAATACCGGCTCGTTATTATTACCACCAATATTTTTATGCCAACCATTTAAAAAGAAGATCATAATCAACATCGAAAAAATAATAACGTTGTTCCAACCTTTACGGCTTAATTGCATGCTCGATGTTCCTAATTAGTTCAATAGCTTAAAGTGTAACCAAAACTTAATTACACTGTCTATATGTTAAATCCACTATACTTTGTTAGAATACGCGCAAATTTTTAGGAGTTTCATCAATGTCAATGTATGTAGTGGGCCATAAAATCCCAGATTCAGATTCAATATGCGGCGCAATTGCACTCGCTTATTTAAAAAACCAAATTAATGAACCAGCCATTCCAACGCGTCTTGGTGAAATTTCACCAGAAACTCAATTTATTCTTGATAAATTTGGCTTCGAAGCACCTGAGCTTAAACTTAGCTACGCTGGCGAAGACGTTTATATTGTCGACCACACAGAAAAAACCCAAGCACCTGATGATATCGACCAAGCTCGCGTTGTTGGCGTGGTTGATCACCATAAATTAGGTGATTTAACCTCATCAACTCCGCTTGAGTGTTGGATCCGCCCTGTAGGTTGTTCAAACACCATAATTAAAATGATGTACGATTTTTACAATGTAGAAATCCCTAAAAACATCGCCGGTATTATGATGTGCGCTATTTTAAGCGACACCGTTATTTTTAAATCGCCAACGTGCACTACTGCCGATATTAAATGTGTTGAAGCGCTAGCAGAAATAGCCGGTATTGACGATCCTAAAGAGCTCGGCATGGAGATGTTTCGCGTTAAATCGGCAGTTGCCGACACGCCTATACGCGACCTGGTTATGCGCGACTTTAAAGACTTTAACATGAACGGCAACCTAGTAGGCATAGGCCAACTAGAAGTGATCGACCTAGCCGTATTTGACGATATTAAAGCTGATTTAGCAGCCGATATTGCCAAACTGAAAACTGAGGGCAATCGCCACTCAGTATTTTTACTGCTTACTGACATCATGAAAGAAGGCTCAGAAATGCTAATTGCATCAGACGACGCAAACCTAGTAGAGCAAGCTTATGGTGAAAAACCAGCAGACGGAAAAGTATGGCTAGACGGCGTACTGAGCCGTAAAAAGCAAGTAGTACCACCACTACAAGATGCTTTTCAAAAAGTATAATGTAAGCAGATACTAGAGGTCAGCAATCAGACTTCAAAAAAACACCGCGTTTATTTAAACGCGGTGTTTTTATTTAAAATCGTAGTAATCAAATGCTATAAAGTCACACTATCAAACACTACTCTGCTCTTTATTTATGACTAAAACCTGACCACTGCCCTTGAACCTTTAGCTGGCTCTTTCAACTCTTATTTCTGCCTGACCACTTGCTACCTGCTATCTGCTATTTACTTTCAATCACTACCAAATAAATCGCGTGTGTATACTTTATCTGTAATATCACTCAACTCTTCAACCATACGGTTAGAAACAACTACATCAGATATTTGTTTAAATTCATTTAAGTTTCTAATAACGCGAGAGTTATAAAAAACATCTTCTTTAAGCTCTGGCTCATACACCACCATTTGCACATTACTGGCTGCAATTCGCTTCATGATCCCTTGAATAGCAGACGCTCTAAAGTTATCAGATCCCGTTTTCATAACGAGCCTGTAAATTCCAACGACTTTAGGATTTCGTTTAATAATTGAATCCGCTATAAAATTTTTACGTGTGGTATTGGCATCAACAATAGCGCAAATCATATTGTTGGGTATGTCTTTATAATTTGCTAATAACTGCTTGGTATCTTTTGGCAAACAATAGCCACCATAGCCAAACGATGGATTGTTATAATGATTACCAATGCGAGGGTCAAGTCCAACCCCTTGTATAATTTGTTTACTATTTAATCCATGCGCTTCGGCATACGTATCAAGTTCGTTAAAATATGCGACCCGCATTGCAAGATAGGTATTTGAAAATAATTTAATGGCTTCAGCTTCGGTCGACTCAGTAAACAACACTGCTATATCTTGTTTAATCGCCCCTTGCTTAAGTAAATTAGCAAATACAGCAGCACGCTCACTTTGCTCACCAACCACAATGCGTGATGGGTGTAGGTTATCGTAAAGCGCCTTACCTTCACGTAAAAATTCAGGAGAAAATATAATATTGTCTACGCCCAGCTGCGCTTTCATCCGCTGCGTAAAACGCACTGGCACTGTCGATTTAACAATTATTACCGCGTGAGGATTATAAGCCAAAGCGTCGTTTATCACGGCCTCAACAGAGCTGGTATTAAAATTATGAGTGTGGGTATCGTAATCGGTAGGGGTCGCTATAATAATAAAGTCAGCGTTACAGTACGCCATGCTTTTATTAGTTGTTGCAGTAAAACTTATATCATCTCGTTGTAAATATTCACTTATATGAAAATCGACTATCGGCGATTGCTTATTATTTAAAAGGGCTATTTTTTGCTCATCTATATCAAGTGCTATAACCTCGTTATGCTGGGCTAGTAACATGGCGTTCGACAAACCAACATAACCAGTACCTACAACTGTTACCTTCATATTCATCCCTAATATTTAAAATATTCTATATCAGCTAAAAGTATAGTTAAGGCTAAATTATAGGCAAATTGAAAAGTGCAAAAAACACACTAGCAACACACTCTGCCCTTATTTTTATTTCTAACTGAAAACTAATCGCAACCCATTACCTACCCTTGCATTTAAACTAATTAAAACTAAGCTGTTACAAACAATACGTTAAAACACTTAAAAGCTGCTTTCATCTTTAATTGAAAGTTACGGCTAAAAGTAGATCACCGCCCTTTTTAAGCATACAAGGACGAACAATGAAAATACTGCATCATGGGGCTGTTAATGGCGTTACCGGTTCGTGCCATGAACTAGTGATAAATAACAGCACATCAATACTCATTGATTGTGGACTATTTCAGGGGGAGGATTCAAAAACTGATTTAGCTATTGGGTTTGATATAACTAATGTTACGGCATTAATTGTTACTCATTGCCATATTGATCATGTGGGGCGCATACCGTATTTATTGGCTGCGGGATTTAAAGGGCCTATTTACACCACTAAAGCGTCGGCCAGTTTATTACCACTGGTAATAGAAGATGCATTAAAAGTAGGGGTAACACGCGATCCTAAAATAATTGCAGCCTGTTTAAGCTTATTAGCTAGGCGCATTGTTGCGGTTGATTTTAAAACCTGGTTTAACTTATCTATCAATCCAAGCGTTAGTAATGCTGAAAATACCCAAACAGCCAAAGCACGGTTTCAGCGAGCCGGGCACATTTTAGGTTCAGCCTATGTTGAAATTGACATTCTTGAGAACAAAAGCACTAAAACCACTCCTAACAACACACAAGGTAAAAGTACGCATCGCGTGGTGTTTTCTGGCGATCTAGGCGCGCCCTATACACCGCTATTACCCACACCTAAGCCGCCGTATAAAGCCGACACTCTAGTCATTGAATCGACCTATGGCGATAAAAACCATCAAGGGCGTAAAGAGCGTACTCAAACATTAAAAAAAGTAATCGAAGGTGCGGTTGCCGATAACGGCGTAGTACTCGTGCCCGCGTTTAGTATAGGTCGCACCCAAGAGCTACTTTACGAACTAGAGCAGTTAATTCACAGCGCAGCTAAAAACTCACCATGGCACAGCATACACGTAATACTCGACTCCCCCATGGCGGCAAATTTTACTGAGCAGTACAGAAATTTTAAACATTTATGGGACGCTGAAGCCAAACGCAAAGTTGCCAAAGGCCGCCACCCGCTCGACTTTAAAAACCTAACCACAATCGACACTCATAAAGAGCATGTGGCCATTATTAACTACTTAGCCACTCGCCAAACCCCCGCCATTATTTTAGCCGCCAGCGGCATGTGCACCGGCGGGCGCATTGTAAATTACCTAGCGCGTTTTTTAAGTGACAAAACCACCGACATACTGTTTGTAGGCTATCAAGGACGCGGCACATTAGGGCATGATATACAAACCTATGGCCCTCGTAACGGCTATGTATTTGTAAACGACACTCGCATTATCATAAACGCCAAAGTACACACTATAAGCGGCTACAGCGCCCACGCAGATCAAAATGGGTTAATAAAATTTGTAACTGGCATGCGTAAAAAGCCCAGCCATATAAAAATAGTGCACGGCGACGATGATGCAAAAAATGCGCTCGCAAATAAATATCGCGAAATTTTAGGAGAAAGAACATTCGTGGAAATAGCTAAATCATAAAAATTAACCATAGGGTATGAAGTCTTAGTACACAATGTGTAAAGCTGTCATTTAGTTCAATTATCCACAATGGAAACTTTTATTGAACCGCATATTAATATTGAACACTTTAATCTTAAAATCATAAAGATATTCCCCCCTTTTTTGGTGATAATGCGTAACACATATAAGCTCTGTTACGTTCGCTGGTAATAATGTACTGAGCTAGGTGTTAGTATGCCAACCTGTTAAGTGATCCCGGCTTGGGTGAGTGACACATTATGCTGACCTAAAGTCATTGCTTCGCTCTTAACGACATCAAAGCCTGTACAAGTCAATATCTTCACGTATCATTTTAAGGCCAGTAAATAAAAGGACTCTTCTTGTTTAAACTTCCCGCGACTACTATTGCCCTTATTATCGTTTGCAGCGGTTCTATTATTGGTCCGCTTGGCATGGCGGGCGTTAACATAGCAATTCCAAACCTCGCTGAAGATTTAAATGCGAGCGCGAAAATGATCGCGTGGATGCCTACTTTGTATTTACTCAGTAGCGTCATGTTTATGCTGCCGTGCGGAAAAATAGCTGACAACTATGGTCGAAAACGCATATATGCTTCTGGTTTAGCCTTAAATGCACTGGCCTCGCTGATGTGCGCGCTAGCAACATCGATTGAGTGGGTGCTTTTTTGGCGCTTTATACAAGGGGCCGCTGGCGCCATGATTTTTGGTATCGGCGTTGCCATCATAACCTCTGTCACACCTGATAATAAACGAGGGATGGCACTGGGCACCTCTGCGGCATGTGTGTATATAGGGCTCAGCGCAGCCCCGGCAATGGGTGGTTGGCTCACTGAAATGTGGGGATGGCGCGCCGTGTTTTACTCGCAGATCCCCTTGGTACTTATGCTGCTCATTACCATTAAACTGTGTTTACATGGTGAGTGGAAAAACGATAAAAAATCGCCATTTGACTGGTGGGGCACCGTTATTTTCTCGCTTTTTGCACTGTGCTTAGTGTTAGGGTTAAGTAATTTACCAAGTATTCTTGGCTGGCTTTTAACATTACTTTCAATCATCTTTTTGATGTTATTTATTGTTCATCAAAGTCGCAGTAGGCGACCACTCATTAGAGTGCAAATGTTTTTAGAAAGTCGTGTATTCAGCCTATCCTTGTCCACTTCCTTTTTAATGTATGCCAGTAACTTTTCACTGGCCTTTTTATTAAGTTTGTATTTGCAATATATTAAAGGATTAAGCCCCGCACATGCAGGGCAAATCGTATTACTCCAAGCGGTGTCAATGGCTATCATGGCGCCACTGGCAGGTAAATTTGCCGATAAAATACAGCCGCGCTTACTTGCTACATTAGGCTGTGTCATTGTTATGGTTGGCTTTTTTCTACTTTCTCTACTAACGGTGAACTCAAGCACAACTTATATTAGCGGCTCACTGCTATTATTGGGCATTGGCTTTGGCTTATTTTCGACCCCAAATAACAATGCCATTATGGGCGCAGTAGATAAAAGCGAGCTAGGTGTCGCATCTTCTTCAATGAATTTGTCACGCACGATTGGTAATTTATTTGGTATGAGCTTAATCAACTTAATTGTGCAGTATTACCTTGGAGACAGTACTTTTTCAGCGCAAAATAGCCCCGCATTAATGAGCACTATTTCATTGGCGTTTAAAATGTCTTTAGGGTTTGTGATCCTCGCAAGCTGTATTTCTGCACTGCGTGGCCGAGCCTAAATTGTGTTTAAAAATAATTTAAAGTATGTATAAATACTAAATTACGCTTCACGTTATAGAACGAGAATGCCGCAAATACCGTTAAATAGTGTGCTTTTAGGTTTATTTATTCGTGCGTCTGTTTTAGCACTCTTTATTAGTCACATTTCAAACAGGGGACAGAATTGGCCCTTTTTTTATAATTAAGTTACATAAAATCAGAAGCTTGATTATAAACCACCTTGCTTTAAATAATCATCAAACACGGCTTAAACTAGGTAAGCAATTGAAATATAAAATAAAAAACAAACTAAGCGTCGCAACAATAAAACCCCGTGATATTATCAACTTTATAAGTGCCTATCAGGTGTCGATTTTAGCGCTCTGTGTGGATGCTTTTTAAAGAAGGACGCGAACTGGTCTTGAATCAATTTTAAACTATTTAAAATCAATTACTTAAATTAAAACTATCTTGCTTTAAACAGTAATAAAACACGACCAAACCATATAAACCATTGAAATTTAAATAAAAACCTCATCCAATAGTTCCTACTATTAGAAGAAAACACCGCCCTCCCCTACAGCCCTTATATAGCAAGGCTTTGCGCGCGATTTAGCTTTTTAAATGAGACAGAAAAACATCTAAATTTGGCAATTTGAGACAGTTTTAATCGTGAAAATACGAGTGAAAAGTGTCTGAATATGGCCATTTACGACACGCTAGCACACTAAAAGTCTGAGATGAGAAAGTGAAAAAATACACTTTTTTATTATATGGTAAGGCAATTCTTTACCTAATTTAAGGCTGTTTAACGCGTTAAAATCACAACCAGTGAGTCGTTTTGGCGCTCAAATCTGGGATTTTATCGTCGATCATCAGTAACCGATAGAAAAAGAAATTCGCCATTGCGCAATGCGCAACGTAGTGTATACTTAATGGTAGCCAGAAGGTCTGGCCATAATGATTAGAGGAGTAAAACAATGCACGTGCATTTTGATAAAACCTCAATCATAACGCTTAAGTCATTACGCGAACCAGTATTAAGTGAGATAAGTGATGCGCTACATGCATTAGAAGCGGCACTGAGTTTAGAGGCTTTGGTTTCTTTACTGGGTGATGATATTGAGCAGATAGACGGTAAACACTTTAACATTGCTATCAAGCTAAACTACCAACATGTTGCTGCATGTTTAATGGTAGAACTTAATAACAATGATGAAGTGATAGTGACACTTAAAAGTTATGATTGATTGAGGCCCCCTTCGGGGGTAACCTCACAGCAATTATAAGGTGCTAATTACTGTTTATCAATAAACATATTTCATGAAATTGGAGAAGGGCAATGGATAGATCATTGGTAAGCATGAGCGATATAGCTCATATGCTCGAACCGCCAAAAGGTTCGGGACATTACGTTAAAAAATTTTTAGAGAATAAGGGGCTTAGTGCCACTAAAGCAGCTCAACATCTAGATGTTAGTCCATCAACTGTTACTCGCTTTCTTACAGGCGGAGCGTTGACCCCAGTAATGGCTGCAAAGCTACACAAAATATTTAATATAGATGAACAGTTATTGTTTAATCTTGAAGCGCAAGCCAATGTGCAAAAAACACGTGAACTATTGGCTATCTAAAGCGTTATTAAACAGTAAAGCCCGCAATGTTGCGGGCTTTTTAATGCCTTTAATTTGAAAACCAACTCACCGAAGCTACTCTTCTCACGATAATCCATTAATACTTACGATCTGTATTATTTACTATTTATTTGAAGGCGGTTCATTGTGTATTGAGCATTAGACTTACGCAATGTTCATTGGATATCTAGCGAGGTTTTGACACCTACTTTGGGAGCAGCTAAACGCGCTTTTGCTACAGTAATTAACGCTTCATCCTCACTTGTCAGTAGCGCGGATTTAAACGGCAACGCCTCTCTTTGTGCAACGTATTCTAGTGTCTGCCTTAGTAGCTCTGACGGAGTTATACCTAATTTTTCTAGTGCAGCGTAAGAACGCTTTTTCACATCATCATCGACACGAAAACTTATAGTACCCATAACGACCCTGTATTTATATATTGATTTACTGATTGTATTAAATTTATACCAGAGTACAAGTTAAAATATATTTCTGACACCTCGTACGATATTCCCAAAAAACAGAAGTTTACTTCCCTTTTAATCATAAAAATTGTAATTTTCGGAAGTATTCTTCCTGGGATGGTCATGAGTC
>NZ_JBEOOE010000038.1:0-26337 GCF_040308885.1 Pseudoalteromonas sp. 120-MNA-CIBAN-0494 | reverse complement strand
TGCCGTCTCAGTGGGGTCGCATTATAGGGCGCAGCCAGTTTTACGCAAGCGTTTTTTAAAGAAAACTTAAAATAAAATGCTGTTCGCTTGATATTTAAACCAAACGATTAAAAACAATACTAAACCATCTGCATTTTGGGTAACTCGACTTGGTTTTACATTCTAAGCAGGTATTGAGCAGTGCATAATTTAAGCACCACTCGATTGTTTGAGTAATATAAAGTGTGCTTATTACGCTACGCATATTAAGCATGCACAAATAGTAAACAAAACTAAAAGTCATGCAATTCTTTATAACTAATAACCTGAGTAATTAGAGATTAGAGAAAGCCAATGTACTTTTAATGTAGTTTAAAACTAATGGCCTTCATTATTTTACTATATAGTACTGAAGCTACTACATAGGTATTATTTACTTGCTCATTTACTACAAGCAAATATCCAAACAAGCGTTATCGCTTATTAATGGAAAATAGCGACACTATATAATAAGTACTGCCCTCCCTAACACCAAACTCGCTACTATTAATTTAACCTCTAAAGATAAACACGCCTTAGTGAATAGCTTTAACAAACGCGTTTAATTTAAACACTGCAACTTAAATACAGTGTGATATTATATCAAGGTAGCATAAGGATAAGAGAACGATGAATATAGAATCACTCGTAAGTAAAGCAAAACAAGTATGTGACAACCGTGGTGCGCGATTTACACCTATCCGTGAAAAGGTATTTCGTTTACTTGCAAGTGCGCAAGGTGGTGTGGGCGCGTATGATTTGCTCGAGCAATTAAAAGTAACAGAAACTGGCGCTAAACCTGCCACGATATACCGTGCATTAGATTTTTTGGCTGAGCTTGGTTTTATTCATAAAATTGAAAGCACCAATGCATTTATGTTGTGCCATCATTTTGATCATATTCATCCTGTACAGTTATTAATTTGCGATACCTGTGGATTTGTTAAAGAACTGCATTCAACCGTTATTTCGCATGAGCTAAATAGTTTAGCTGCGGAAGGTGGGTTTGTTGTATCGGCGCAAACAATAGAAGCACATGGAAGATGTGAGTCTTGCAGAGCTGCATAGTTTTAGTAGCGATATAAATATTTTATATCGCTATTTTTTAGCACTAATTTAAGAGTAAATTATATGAATGTAGAGTTCATCAACCCTTTTTTATCTTCTTTAATCAATGTATTAAGTACAATGGCTCAAACACAATTAAAGCCAGGTAAGCCACGCATTAAAACTGATGAGAAAGCTTGTGGTGATGTATCAGGCCTGATCGGAATGGTTGGCCCGCAAACACGAGGCTCTTTTTCAATAACTTTTGATGAGCAGTTAGCACTAACTATCATGGAGCGTATGCTTGGCGAACGTCCAGATAGTATAAATGAAGAAGTAACCGATATGGTAGGCGAAATTACTAATATGGTTACAGGTGGCGCTAAAAACTTATTGGGTCAAAAAGGTTTCGACTTTGATATGGCAACTCCAATAGTTGTATCTGGTAAAGACCATACAATTACTCATAAAAGCCAAGGTAAAAAAATACTCATGCCATTTACCTGCGATGCGGGTAACGCCAATATTGAAGTGAGTTTCGATAAGTTATGAGTTGGCAACAAAAAGTCATTACTTTAAAACCTCGTATCCGAGGTTTTCATTTAATTGATAACGAAATACTCATTCAAATCCCCGAACTCACAAATTACAAAGTGGGTTTACTGCACTTATTTATTCAACACACTTCAGCTAGCCTAACCATTAATGAAAATGCCGACCCTACTGTACGTATGGATATGGAGAGCCACTTTAATGAATTTGTTCCGCAGTGCCAACCCTATTATCGTCACGATTATGAAGGTGACGACGACATGCCAGCTCATATAAAAACCAGTATTTTAGGCTGTGAGTTAAGCATCCCTATTACAAATGGCTATTTAGCTTTAGGTACATGGCAAGGTGTTTATTTAGGTGAACATCGAGACAGCGGTGGTACTAGGCGAATTGTAGCAACCATTCAGGGCGAGTTGTTTTAACAAGTCGCCTCATCAAAGCTTAAACCTCACTCCCGCCGCATACCCATTAATTATCACAGTAAAAACACATCACTTTATTGGTAAAGAACTTGCCCTTCGCGAGTAACTATCGTTGCTAATTACTAAAGGCTTTAACGCAATTTTTATCGAATGCATAGCGAGAAAACCTAGTGTTCTTCAGTCGCTGGATAGTTCACTGCATATGAAATCAGATAGAGAAAGATTGTATTTAAAATAAGAAATTTTTATGGCTTTTTGTTTGGGATATTTTTGATAGATATAAAAGATTGGAGCGGTACACGAGGCTCGAACTCGTGACCTCGACCTTGGCAAGGTCGCGCTCTACCAACTGAGCTAGTACCGCATTATAAAGTAGTCAGTAATTCGTCCGTTGGTGCGCAACAAATCGCGTTCAACATTTTGGCAACTGAACTAGTACCGCATTTTTATTCAACACTGCAATTTCTTTTGGTTAGAAATTGGAGCGGCACACGAGGCTCGAACTCGTGACCTCGACCTTGGCAAGGTCGCGCTCTACCAACTGAGCTAGTGCCGCATTTTTATTTCTTTAGTTATTTTACGTTGGTGCGCGACAAGTCGCGTTCAACATTCTAGCAACTGAGCTAGTACCGCATTATAAAGTAGTCAGTAATTCGTCCGTTGGTGCGCGACGGGTCGCGTTCAACATTCTAGCAACTGAGCTAGTACCGCATTTTTACTTCTAGTTATATAAATAACTTCAATTTCTTTTGGTTAGAAATTGGAGCGGCACACGAGGCTCGAACTCGTGACCTCGACCTTGGCAAGGTCGCGCTCTACCAACTGAGCTAGTGCCGCATTATAAAGTAGTAAGTAATTCGTCCGTTGCTGCGCGACAAGTCGCGTTCAACATTCTAGCAACTGAGCTAGTATTGCTTTATATTTAAACAACTCAAACACACTAACCCCGCGTGGGTTATCGTCTTGAGCGGGGCAGGATTCTACAATAATACAGTGTGTTTGCAAGTGTTTTTTATAAATTAAAGAATTTTTCTCTATAGACCTTTAATTCCATAATCGAATCTTTAATGTCGTCTAGCGCAAGATGTGAGCCTTTTTTATTCACTTGTGCAAGTACCTCTGGTTTCCAGCGACGCGCGAGCTCTTTAATTGTGCTTACATCTAGATTACGATAGTGAAAAAAGTCTTCCAATTCGCGCATGTATTTATTCATAAAGCGACGATCTTGCCCTATTGAGTTACCACACATCGGTGATGCACCTGCAGGTACCCATTGTTTTAAAAAGGCTATTGTTTGCTCAACCGCGTAGGCTTCGTCGTAAGTACTTGCCTTGCAGCGTGCTGTTAAACCCGATTTTCCATGCTGAGTGGTACACCACTCATCCATATTATCAAGCAACTCATTACTTTGATGAATGGCAATAGTTGGCCCTTCAGCTAATATATTCAAATCAGCATCAGTGACAACGGTCGCAATTTCGAGTATTTTATCGGTCTCTGGTTCGAGTCCGGTCATTTCAAGATCGAGCCAAATTAAGTTTGATTTATTAATATTCATAATTACCTAAGCGGTGCTTTCCTTTAGATCCAGCGCATTTCGATATATCATATTAGCATCATACGTCGAGCTAAAGCATTTTTTAGCTAAGTCGACATTTAACTAAGGTTATAGGCCTCCTGTGGCAAAACAAAAAAAATTAAGTAAAGGCCAGTCTCGTCAGATCAAGGCTAATCATCAAAAGCGTATAAGCAGTGCTGATGCAAGGCCTGCTAAAAAAGGTGCGCAAGAATGGCAAACCGATAATTTAGGCCAAGTAGAAAGCGCTATTGTGATCAGTCGTTTTGGTCAACATGCCGATGTGGAAGTTGAAAGCGGCGAAGTACTACGCTGTAATATACGCCGCACTGTGTCTAATTTAGTGTGTGGGGATGAAGTACTGTTTCGTCGCGCTAAAGTAAGCGAAGGCGATTTAGCAGGTGTAATTGAAGCAACGCAAGAGCGTCGGTCACAACTTACTCGCCCTGATTTTTACGACGGTGTAAAAGTAATAGCTGCTAATATTGACCAAATATTAATGGTGTCAGCAGTATTACCCGAATTTACCCCAAGTATTATCGACCGTTATTTAATAGCCTGCGAAGATATGGGTATAGAGCCTATTTTAGTACTAAATAAAATAGATTTAATAGATGCGCAAGGTCTTAGTGAAATACAAAAAGTACTCGATGTATACCGCAAGCTCGACTACAAAGTTTTATTGGTTAGTAATATAAGTACCGATGGTATTGACGAATTAAAAGATGTACTCGTTGGCAAAAACAATATTTTTGTTGGTCAAAGTGGCGTAGGTAAATCTACTTTAGTTAATACCGTACTTCCAGATGCTGAAATTCTAACTAAAGAAGTTTCTGAAAACAGTGGTTTAGGCCAACATACCACCACGGTATCTCGCCTACATCATTTACCAAGCGGCGGTAACTTAATAGATTCACCGGGTATACGTGAATTTGGTTTATGGCACTTAGAAGTTGATCGTGTAACTTGGTGCTTTAAAGAATTTAGAGAATTTATAGGCGGGTGTCGATTTAGAGACTGTAAACATTTAAACGATCCGGGCTGTATAATTAAAGAAGCCGTAGCTGATGGCAAAATTTCGCAATTGCGCTTTGACAGCTACCACAGAATTTTAGAAACAATGGCCGATGGCCGTGCAGGCTCTCGCGCGCCTCGCGTATAATTTAGGAAACAACCAGTGAGTTTAGATAAATTTAAAATCGCAATGCAGTACGCAATGCCAAAACACTTTATTTCACGCGTAGTAGGAAAACTAGCCGCTGCTAAAGCGGGTGTGTTAACAACCACGTTAATTAAACTGTTTATTAAGCAATACAAAGTAGATATGAGTGAAGCTAAACACCCAGATCCTGCTCATTATGAAAGCTTTAACGAGTTTTTCACCCGTCCGTTAAAAGATGGCGCACGCCCAATAGTTGCAGACAGCGACATTATTATTCATCCAGTAGATGGCGCAATTAGCCAATTAGGCGATATTGTTGACGGCCAACTAATTCAAGCTAAAGGTCACGATTACAGCCTACAAGCACTACTTGGTGGTAATAAAGACGATACAACCCCATTTTTAGGCGGTAAGTTTGCAACTATTTATTTAGCGCCAAAAGACTATCACCGTATTCATATGCCAATTGATGGCACATTAAGTAAAATGATTTACGTACCAGGCGATTTATTTTCAGTAAATCCGCTGACTGCGCAAAACGTGCCTAACTTGTTTGCACGTAACGAACGTGTGGTTGCTATTTTTGAAACTGAAATAGGCCCACTTGCTATGGTACTGGTTGGCGCAACTATTGTTGCCAGCATTGAAACTATTTGGGCGGGTACAGTAACACCACCAGCTGGTAGCGATGTATTTAGCTGGAACTACCCAACCAAGGGCGAAAACGCTATTAGCCTTAAAAAAGGTGAAGAAATGGGCCGCTTTAAACTTGGCTCTACCGTGGTACTTGCTTGGGGCGACGACAAAGCGGATATTCTTGATGATCAACTTCCTGAAACAGTGACCCGCTTAGGCACCCCGTTTGCCAAAATTGATGATTAAGATATAGATATCGATATAGATATCAGGTAAAAAAACCCCGCGTTTATGGTAATAAACGCGGGGTTTTTATTTTTCAGTGAGTTTATAAATTCAATCGCGGTGGAAAATAACTCGCCTACAGTTTGCTTAAATACCGAGTTTGGCTGATCTCTGCCTGATACCTAACACCTGAAACCGTGGCTTTACCTACACTCCTTACAGTCGATATCTTTCACCACTTTAAATTGTTGCTGCTGCAAAGTGAGTGCATTAATACTCATAAACACACAATCGCTAGAATGACCTAATAACATATTGAGTGTCAGCTGCGCCTGCATTGAGCCGATAATACCCAACAGCGGACTTATTACTCCGGCGTTATCACAATTGATAAGCGGCGCAATATCGTTTTGTGGAAAAATACAGCCATAACACGGGCTATTTGCATTTCTAAAGTCTAAGCCAATCAGCTGCCCTTTTGTTGCCAGTGCCGCACCCGAGATTAACGGGGTTTTATGCTCTATACAAAAGCGATTAACACTGTAACGAGTGGTAAAGTTATCACTGCAATCCAACACAATATCCGCATTATTGAGTAATGCTGCGCTATTATCTTGAGTAAGCTTTTCAGCGTGAGTAATTATAGTGATTTGGTTATTCAGACTTGCAAGCACTTTACCTGCTGCAACCACCTTTTTTTGCCCTAAGTGATTTACTTTATAAAGCACTTGGCGCTGTAAGTTCGAAAGCTCAACCGCATCATCATCAATTAAAATAAGCTTACCAATACCCGCAGCAGCTAAATACAGTAATGCGGGGCTGCCTAAGCCGCCCGCACCTACTACTGCAACACTTGCCGACTTAAGCTTTAACTGCCCTGCAAGTCCCACTTCTTTAAGCAATATATGGCGACTATAGCGCAGCATTTCTTTATCGCTAAGTTCATTCATTTGGCTATTAACCTGGCCCACTTTAATTTATTGCCGCTTGCAACGCACTTATTGCCTGCACATAATCATCGGCTTCGCTAATTGCACGTACCACAGCCACACTACCAACGCCTGTTTTAGCAACTTGGCTGGCGCGCTTTAAATCTATACCGCCAATTGCCACTGTTGGGTAGCTTTGCATCAAGGGGACAAATTTAAATAACTTTTCTAGTCCCTGTATTTGCCCTGTCATATCTTTGGTAGTGGTAGGATAAATAGCGCCAAATGCCAAATAACTTGGGCGGTAATTATGTGCGCGGAGCATTTCATAGAAGCCATGAGTAGAAAGCCCCAGCCTAAGTCCTGCATTTTTAATCGCCGCTAAATTAGTGCTTTCTAGATCTTGTTGGCCTAAATGCACACCATATGCACCATGCTTAATTGCAAGTTGCCAATAGTCGTTTATAAATACCTGCGCATTATATTGCTCCCCCAGTGCCACTGCTTTTGCCACTAATTCGTCAAGTTGTGCATCGTCTTTATTTTTAACTCGTAACTGCACAGTTTTAACGCCTTGTTGTAAGCACTTTTCTAGCCAGTCAACACTATCAACCACTGCGTATAAACCTAATGATTTACTTTCGCAGGGTGCAAAATCTGCAGCCATATTAAAATCAAGCGGAACGTCAAAATCGAGTTCATCACCTAACCAACTGCCCGCTTCTATTACTTGGGGGTAATCGGCTAAGTTGGTTGGAAATGAGGTTTGTGCTACTGGGCCAATTCCTTCTCCGTAGCGCACCGCTACTTTCAATCCTTGATTAATATAAGCTTTAGCTAAAATAAACGCATCTTTTAACGGGTAGTCTTTTGCTAAGCAAGCAGCAATAACCGAGGCCATACTGCAGCCTGTACCATGGTTATGTGGCGTTTGAATTTTTTCATTTCCCAGCCAGTATTCTTCGCCTTTTTGAGTGAAATTATTTATGCAGTAATCTATACAGTAGCCGCTTGGATAATCCCAATGCCCGCCTTTTATAACCACGGCTTTTGCGCCCCAGCTTAATAACTTATTGGCGGCTTCTTTTATTGCCGCAGGACCAATTAAGTACACGCCAGTTAATAACTGGGTTTCGTGCGTATTTGGGGTTATTACATCCACCAGCGGCAATAAGCATTCTTTAATAGCACTTACTGTGTCTTCCTCTGTTAATAAATCGCCGCTAGTAGCAATAGCTACTGGGTCGTAAACAATAACAGGCGGCACTGGCCATTTGGCTTTATAGTGGCTTATATGTTCACTGATCAATTGAATTTGCTGCACATTTGCCAGCATGCCTATTTTAATTACTTTGGCTTTCATATCTTTTTCGAGCGCTAAAAGCTGCGATTCAATAATATCGGTTGATACGGCATTAATTGCCTCAACACCTAAACTATTTTGCGCAGTCAGTGCTGTAATAGCAGTGCACCCATGCACACCAAAACTTTGCATTGCTTTTATATCGGCTTGAATACCTGCGCCACCGCCTGAGTCTGAGCCGGCGATTGTCCATACTACGTTATTCATATTCGTCTCACTTATTCTTGATGCCAAAATGGCATACCCATAGTCGGGGTTGAAGGGGCTGCAACGTCTTTTTCAGGCATTGCTTTGGCGTTATATGCAAAACGTCCAGCCTCTACCGCGGCTTTAAATGCTCGGCTCATGGTTATAGGGCAACCCGCTCCGGCAATCGCCGAATTTAATAATACTGCATCATACCCTAGTTCAAGTGCTTGGCAGGCATGCGAGGGCAAACCTAAACCAGCATCCACTATTAACGTTGCCTCAGGTAAGCGCTCTCTGATTGTTTTTAAATTATAACTGTTTAACAAGCCTTTACCTGTACCAATCGGTGCACCCCATGGCATTAATACTTCACAGCCTAAAGCATTTAAACGCTGGCACAGCACTAAATCGTCTGTGCAATATGGCAGTACTTTAAAGCCATCGTCGATCAGTATTTTAGTTGCTTCTAACAGTGCAAACGGATCGGGCTGCAAGTTGTAATCGTCCCCTATCAGTTCAAGCTTAATCCAATCGGTAGCAAACACTTCACGGCACATTTTAGCAAGCGTTATGGCCTCTTTAACACTATGACACCCTGCTGTATTTGGTAAAATTTTAAGCCCAGTATTTTTTATTAACTGCCAAAAATCATCACCCGCAGCCGCACTTTGCTGACGCCTAAGCGACACCGTGACTATTTCAGCGCCCGATGCAACAATCGATTCATTCATCACTGCAGGCGACGGGTAAAGCGCCGAGCCTATTAGCAATCGGCTTTTTATTTGCTCACCATAAATAGTTAAATAGTCATTATTTAGCATAGCTGTTATCCGCCCTGAATCGGCGAGAGCAACTCAATACTATCACCCTCAGTTAATTGATAATCGCTATGCTGGCTTTGCGGTATAAACTCACCATTAATCGCCACCGCAAATGGCGCAACACCACCAAAATCTTGCAAACAGTTAATGAGCTTATTACTGCTAATAGCTATTAACTCACCATTAATTGTTATGTTCATTTAATTTTCACTCTATGCATAAAAGGGCATTTGCCACTAAACTTGGCGCTAACATGTAACCATGACGATATAAGCCATTAATACTAATAACTCGCCCAACGTGTGTTACTTGTGGGCGGTTATCGCAAAATGCCGGGCGTAACCCTGTTTGAATATTTAATAGCCGCGCTTCGGCAAAACCGCTGTGCACCGTATAAGCCGCCGAAAGTAACTCTAAAGCAGAGCGCACTGTGGCTGGGCCTGTATCTTGCGACTCTATTTCAGTCGCGCCAATTACATATTCATTATTGGGTTTAGGCGCTATATAAATGGGGTAACGCGGATGCATTAAGCGCACGGGTCGCGTTAAACTCACCTCTGGCGCGTATAACCTAGCTACTTCTCCACGCACGCCCCGCAGAGGCTTGTCATCTTTTGCGCCAAGCCCTCGGCAATCAATAATATAATCAAACTCTCGGTTATTAATTTTATTATCGTTAATCGTTACCCGTTGATTAAATACAAACTTTACTTTGCGTTTGTTGAGCTGTGTAAAGCTGGCTTGATAAAATGCCTGATTATCTATTTGCCCGTCACAGGGTAAAAATAATCCCTGACTAAAACGATTAGCAAGCTCAGGCTCTAACATTTCAATTTGCTGGGAATTCACCGACTCCCCGGTATAATTAGCTAACGGTTTTAGCCGCTGAGCAAAGCTTTGTAAATCGCCTTTATCTTGCTGATGCGCGACAACTAATGTGCCCTGCTGCTGAAAAAAAACCTCACTATCAAGCTCATCAATAATCCCAGGCCAACGCTTTATAGAATCAAGCCCCATTAAAGCTAAATCAGCCTCGCACAATACCGACTCAGCAAGAGGAGCAAGCATAGCCGCAGCCACCTTGCCTGCGCTGTTTTGAGAGTGCTCATCATCTGCCTCAAATACAGTAACTCGGTGTTGCTTACTCAGCTCAAGCGCCGCCAACCTACCGGTTAAACCAAACCCCACTACCGCTATATTGTAAAACATAAAAGTTCCTTTTAGCTGCGAGCCCTCGCTGCCCGCAGCCCAGCACCTTAAGCTGATTTATATCGCTTTATGATATATTTCTGATCCGGTTTTTTTAAACTCGTCCGATTTAGCTTTCATTTGTGCTTCTACATCAATCATTTTTATTGTAATCGTATCTGCAGCATCAGCAGGGTCAATGCCACGCGCTTCTAAATCTTTTGCATATTCGCGTACTTCTTGACTGATTTTCATTGAGCAAAACTTAGGGCCACACATAGAGCAAAAATGCGCTACTTTACCCGACTCTTGCGGGAGTGTTTCATCGTGATATTCGCGGGCACGCTCAGGGTCTAAACCAATATTAAATTGGTCATGCCATCTAAACTCAAAGCGCGCTTTTGATAGGGCATTATCACGCTCTTGCGCACCGGGGTGACCTTTTGCTAAATCGGCGGCATGGGCAGCAATTTTATAGGTAATTAAACCTTCTTTTACGTCTTCCTTATTTGGCAAACCTAAATGCTCTTTAGGTGTTACGTAACACAGCATAGCGCAGCCGTACCATGCTATTTGAGCTGCACCAATACCTGAGGTGATATGGTCATACCCAGGTGCAATATCAGTAGTTAACGGGCCTAAGGTGTAAAACGGTGCTTCGTCGCAATGTTTAAGTTGCTCATCCATATTGGCCTTAATCATATGCATTGGCACATGCCCGGGGCCTTCTATAAATACTTGTACATCGTGTTTCCAGGCTAACTTAGTCAACTCACCTAGGGTGCGCAATTCGCTAAACTGAGCTTCATCGTTGGCATCAGCAATCGAGCCTGGGCGCAGGCCATCGCCAAGCGAAAAACAAATATCGTATTGCTTTAAAATTTCGCAAATATCTTCAAAGTGGGTGTATAAAAAGTTTTCTTTATGGTGCGCTAAACACCACTTTGCCATGATAGAGCCACCGCGCGACACAATACCGGTTACTCGTTTTGCGGTCATTGGTACGTAACGCAGTAGCACACCTGCATGAATAGTAAAGTAATCGACGCCTTGTTCAGCTTGCTCTATTAACGTATCGCGAAAAATCTCCCAGGTTAAGTCCTCCGCTACGCCGTTTACTTTTTCCAGCGCTTGATAAATAGGAACTGTGCCAATAGGTACAGGCGAGTTACGTACTACCCATTCGCGAGTTTCATGAATATAACGCCCGGTTGATAAATCCATAACGGTATCGGCGCCCCAGCGAGTAGACCACACCATTTTTTCTACTTCTTCTTCAATCGATGAGCTTACCGACGAATTACCTATATTAGCGTTTACTTTTACCAAAAAGTTACGCCCTACAATCATAGGTTCGGTTTCGGGGTGGTTAATATTGTTGGGTAATATAGCGCGGCCACGCGCAATTTCGTCGCGTACAAATTCAGGCGTAATAAAATCAGGAATACTGGCCCCAAACGACTCGCCTTTATGCTGCGCGGCTAATAGTTCAGCATGAATTTTTTTGCGACCCATGTTTTCGCGTATCGCTACGTATTCCATTTCAGGGGTAATAATGCCTTGGCGAGCGTAATGCATTTGCGTGACATTTTTACCCGCTTTACCGCGGCGTATTTTTGGTAAATGCTCAAAACGAAGATGATCAAGCCCTTCATCAGCCATACGTTGTTGCGTAAAACGTGAAGTAACTGATTCAAGTAACTCGGTATCACCGCGACTTTCAATCCATTGCTCACGAAACTTTGCTAAGCCTTGGCGTACATCAAGCTTAAAGTTTGGATCGGTATACGGGCCTGATGTGTCGTAAACACGTAGCGGCTCGTTTGGCTCATACACTGGATTTTCATCACTGCCGCCTATATAAGTATCGCTTAGGGTTATTTCACGCATTCCTACACGAATGTTGTTTTGCGTACCCTCAACATACACTTTGTGCGAATTAGGAAACGGTTGTCCCGTTAAGTTATAAATATATTCAGATGCAGCGGCTCGCGTTTCACGACGCGATGATTTTTTTGCAGTATTCGACATGACTTACCTCATAGTTTATGGGTTGTCTTGTGCGAAGAATTGAGAAGGCAAAATGCCTCATTGGATCGTAGATTGGTTAAGCAGTTTACTGTCACAGCCAATCTTGGCAGCCAACAGAACTTAATACCGGATGGTATAACTTGTACGCATAAAAAAAGACGCACAAGCGTCCTATTTTAGGCAGCTTGTTCCCTACGCAGGTATTAGCCTGATCAGGTTCACGGATCCCGCTTTCGCGATCTCAGCCTTAACTAATTATTTAGTTAGGCACTCCGACAAGTATTAATACCAATTATTAAATATACCTTTGCCACTTATAACTGCAGCTGCAGCTGCAATGCTAAGTTGTTTGGGTATCAAATTGGTATTTGTAATTTATTAATTTGCGAATAGTATCTAGCAAATCAGCGTTGAGTGTACGCCAGTTAAAAATCGCCTGCAAGAGGGCGTTTTTTATTTCGCAATAAATACAAATGTTTTCTCGCCCTGCATTACCAATTGCTGGTCTTGCATTTTAAGCTGCGCGCCTTGTTGCAGTGCGTGTAGTAACTGCTGCTCAAACTTATCAAGTTGTTGGCCACACGACTTACGGGTCATCCCTATTTTGTTAACTGTTAAGCTACTATCGTCCAGCTCACCTTCCCCAAAAAATTTATTGCAGCCAGCAAAACCATTGACTTGCAGTGCTTCAATAAAACCCACCGACGCATTAAACGAAGGCGGAATAGCTAGGCCATCAATACGTGATAACTGCCATTGAGTATGTTTAAGCTGCTCTGAGGTAACCGTTTGCGTTGATGCACAACCAACACATAAACCGATTATAAGCATGGGTATTGCTGCTAATTTCATGTTATTACTAATTATTTGTCTAATTACTGTAATAATAACAATTTTCAACAAGTTAATCCGTTAAAAATACATGTTTAAAGTGTAAATTTTATTCTGATATCGTTTGATAATCATGCGATTTTTTTATGCTGAATCCGTTTTAAATAAATTATCTATTTGCGCTGGTAAAAATGGCCGACCTTTTTCATTTAAAGCTGTGCCGATTACCAATGCATTAAGCATTATTTTCTCATCGTGTTTACGGATCAGGGTTTGCTTAAAAGCGAATTTAAGTCGGCTAATACGTTGAGGCTCTACAGCTACATAAAATTCATCGCCCGGTAATAATGACTGTTTATAATCCATTTCGCTGCGCATCACGACCAAGTTAATTTTATCTTTGGCAAGCTGAGCAAAATTAATCCCATGTGCATGCAAAAATTCATGGCGCGCATGCTCTAAGTAATTAAAATACACACTATTATTTACAATGCCTTGTAGGTCGCATTCGTAGTCTCGCACTTTAAAGTCTACTGTAAAGGTCATATTCGTAATCCAAATTATTTAACGTATAATTGCCGCGTTTATAGCACATGTACTGAAATAATTGCTACCATGCAAGTCCCTAAAATGGAGTTAAGTAACCTAATGAACTTACGTTTGTCTTTAATTACCGCCGCATTATTACCACTGTTTGGTGCATCAGTTACCGCCAACGCTGACGATACAGATCTAGAACGCATTGTTGTTACTGGTGATTTTCAACGAGAAAGCATTCAAACCTTAAGTGCTAGCGCCAGCTTATTTAGCGAAGATGAAGTTAATTTACGAGGTGCAACCTACCTAGACGAAATGCTTGGGAGTACTGCCAATATTAATTTTGCTTCTGGGGCTTCTCGCGGTCGTTATATTCAAATTCGTGGCGTAGGACTGCGTTCACAGTTTGTTGATCCTATTAATCCTTCGGTTGGTTTAGTTATTGATGGCATTAACTACTCAGGCCTTGGTGGCAGTGCATTATTATTTGATATTGACCAAGTAGAAATTTACCGTGGCCCACAAGGTACACGCTTTGGTGCCGACGGTATGGCCGGTATGATCCAAATGCAATCGGCGCAAGCAACAAGCGATCCTAGCTTAAAACTACAAGTAGGTGCAGGCACTTACAACAGCCGCGAAGCTGGTCTTGCTGCAAGTACAGGTTTAACCGACGATACCAGCGCTCGTGTTAGCTACTTTCGTAGAAAATCAGACGGCTATGTAGATAACCTATACCTAAATAAGCCAACTCAAGGGCAAGACGAGCAAGTAGCACGCTTTAAATTAAACAGCCAAATAACTGCCAATTTACGCACTGAATTAAATCTACACTATATTGATATTAACAACGGTTACGACACCTTCGCACTTGATAACGGCCGTAACAGCGTTGCCGATGAACCCGGTGAAGATAACCAATTAAGTTACGCTATTGGTCTAAATAACACTTATACGGGCTTTGATTTATTTGACGTAAACTTAAGTTTATCGGCGATCGACAGTGAATTATTTTATAGCTTTGATGAAGATTGGGTATGTAACGATCCGAGTAAACCGCAGCTTTGCGCCGCCGGTTTGCATCCTGATGGTTACAGCTCAACTGATGTTTACAGCCGCGATCGCGATGATCAAGGGGTCGATTTACAATTTAAAAGCAAAACCGGCAACTGGGTTGCAGGTCTTTACTATCAAAACCGCGACGTAGATTTAGAACGCCAATATACCTGGTTAGCTAGCCCATTTAACTCAACGTATGAAACCAATAACGTGGCAGTATACGGCCAATTAGCGACTCCTATTGGGCCTAAAACCACCTTAATTACTGGCTTACGTGTTGAGCAATACCAAGGTGATTACACCGATAATAACGGTTTTATTGAAGATACCGACGACATTATGGTTGGCGGAAAAATAGCGCTTGAGTACCAAGTAATTGATCGCACCATGATCTACACCAGCATTACCCGTGGTTATAAAGCAGGCGGCATTAACTCAGAAGCGCTCGCTAAAGCCAAAGATGAAGGCTTAAACCTTGATGCTGAATTTTTTAAACAACACACCAGTTTTGATCCAGAATACTTATGGAGCGGTGAGTTTGGTGTTAAGGGATCATCCCTTGATGATAAATTTATTCTACGTTTAGCTGCGTTTTACATGCACCGCGACAACATTCAGTTAAAGTCATGGCAAGTACAAGATCAGAAGTTTACCGGTTATGTAGATAACGCGAGCTCTGGCAGTAACTATGGCCTTGAACTTGAAGGTAGCTATCAGCTAACCGACGATTTACTTATTACCGGTAGTGCTGGTTATTTAAATACTAAAATAAATAAATTTGTAACTAAAGCGGGTTTAAACCAAGACGGTCGCGACCAAGCACAGTCACCTAAATATCAATACGCACTGAGTGCTCGTTATAACCTTACCAACGAGCTTTATGCCATGGTAGGTGTTGAAGGCAAAGACGATTATTACTTCTCAGATAGCCATAATGCACAGGCACCAAACAGTAACTTAGTGAATGTAAGCTTAGGTTATGAAGCCGATAGCTGGGCTGTACGCGCCTGGGCACGTAACGTGTTTGACGAAACAGTACCTACTCGCGGTTTTGAGTTTGGCAACAACCCACTTGATGGTTACGCTGATCATACCTACACCCAACTAGGTGAGCCACGTGTAGCTGGCGTTACCTTTACACTTAATTTATAAAGTAAAGCTGACAGCTTTTAGTACTCTGTTAAAAAAACCGCGTTTATTAAAATAAACGCGGTTTTTTATGTGGTAGTCGTAGAGCCTGATCATGCGAGAGGTTAGTTACTAACTGACAGCCCCCCTGCATGTTAAGTTGCTTTAAGCTCTTGTCACATCAAACGCAATAACTTCTTTTATATTACTCTTTTGCGTGGCTAACATTACTAGCCTGTCTATGCCCAGCGCTACCCCTGCACAAGGTGCTAATCCATGTTCAAGCGCAGCAATTAAATGCTTATCCATTGGTACTTGCTTTAAGCCATTTTGTTTACGATATTCATTATCGTCATTAAAACGCTTAGCTTGCTCTGTCGCATTAGTTAGCTCGTTAAAGCCATTAGCTAATTCCATATTTTTATAATACAGCTCAAACCGCCCTGCTACGCGACTGTCATGCTCACAAATTTGTGCCAGTGCTGCTTGCGATGCCGGAAAGTGATACACAAAACACGGCTTATGTTGGCCAATTGTTGGCTCTACTTTCATACAAAATAAAAGCTGCAGTAAGGTATCTCTATGCGTTTCATTTTTAGCTATATCAGCAAACCCTTGCTCGCAGGCAAGTTGTTGTAATTGCTCTAAACTAGCAGTGAGTGGATCAAGTCCAAGTACTTGTTCAAATGCGTGTTGGTAAGTTAACCGTTCACTCGGCGCAACATCTAAAATAAGCTGCATTAGCTCATCTATTTCAGCCATTAATGCAAATTCGTCAAACCCCGGTCTATACCATTCCAGCATAGTAAATTCTGGATTATGATGGCTGCCAGCTTCTTCGTTTCTAAATGCTTTACACAACTGAAATATAGGCCCTGAGCCCGCCGCTAACAAGCGCTTCATTGCAAACTCTGGAGAGGTTTGTAAATATAGCTCAAGGCCGCTGGCGTGCCCTGGGCCTACAAATCGAGTGTTAAAACTCACTAAGTGTATATCGGTTACACTGGCTCCGCTTAAACTGGGGGTTTCTACTTCCATTACATTGCGAGCATAAAAGAACTCGCGAATACTGCGTAAAATAACAGCTCGCTGCTTAAGTGTTGCAATACTTGCACTGGGAGCCCAAAGATTTACTGACATATTTTCTCCAAAAAAAATCCCAGCTTTTAAGCTAGGATTTTATAAAGCGACGCTTAAAATTATTTAACGCGGCTTACGTATTCACCGTTACGGGTGTCTACTTTAATAACTTCGCCTATTTGTACAAATAGTGGAACACGTACTACAGCACCAGTACTTAATGTTGCAGGTTTACCGCCAGTTCCGGCTGTATCACCTTTAAGGCCCGGATCAGTTTCAGTGATCTCAAGCTCAACAAAGTTAGGTGGTGTTACTACAATAGGATTACCGTTCCATAATGTAATTGTACACACGTCATTTTCAACTAACCATTTACCCGCATCGCCTAACGCTTTTTCGTCAGCAGCAATTTGCTCAAATGTTTCGTTATTCATGAAATGCCAAAATTCGCCGTCTGTGTATAAATACGCTAAATCAGTATCCATTACATCAGCACCTTCAACAGATTCACCCGATTTAAAGGTTTTTTCAAGTACTTTACCTGAAATAAGTTTACGGATACGAACACGGTTAAACGCTTGGCCTTTACCAGGTTTTACCATTTCATTTTCTATGATACTACTAGGCTCGCCATCCATCATAATTTTTAGGCCGCCCTTGAACTCGTTGGTGCTATAATTCGCCATCGTTTCCTCTATTTATATTTTTTCGAGTAATCTACGTGCCAATGATACAAAGAAATGAAGCAAATTTGCATAAAAACTGGCAAAAAGAATTAGCAAATGTAGTTACCTGCCCAAAAGTGTTGCTAGAAATGGTCGGTTTATCGAGCCAAGTCCATGATAACGACATAAAAGCTCGTAGCTTGTTCCCAGTTCGTGTGCCAATACCATTTATAAAAAAAATGCGTAAAGGCGATGCAAACGATCCATTATTATTACAAGTTATGCCGCGCCATCAAGAATTCTTAACTAAAAGTGGTTTTAATAAAGATCCCCTGCTTGAGCAAAGTAACCAGCAGCCAGGGCTATTACACAAGTATAAATCGCGTGTTTTAGTAATGTTTAAAACCGGTTGTGCAGTAAATTGCCGCTATTGTTTTAGACGCCATTTTCCGTATCAAGAAAACCAACTTAATAAGCGTAGCCTGCTAGATGCGCTTAGCTATATAAAATCCGACAATAATATAAATGAAGTGATTTTAAGTGGTGGCGATCCGCTTATGGCCAAAGACGATGTCATTAGTTGGTTTTTAGATGAGCTTGAGCAACTACCACAAATTAAACGCATGCGAATTCATACCCGTCTGCCGGTGGTTATTCCGGCGCGCATTACCGATGAGTTATGCGAAAGACTTGCAAGGTCGCCATTAAAAATTGTGTTTGTTAATCATATAAACCATGCCAACGAAATAGACGACGACTTTAAAGCCGCAATGCAAAAGCTTAAACAAGTAGGTGTAGTGCTATTTAATCAAGCGGTTATTTTAAAAGACGTGAACGATACAACTGCAGCACAAGTGAATTTAAGTGAAGCGTTATTTGATGCCGATGTATTGCCCTATTATCTACATTTGCTAGATAAGGTAGAAGGGGCAAGCCACTTTGACATTAGTGAGGAGCAAGCAATAAAAGTAATGGCAGAGCTGTTAGAAGCCCTACCTGGTTTTTTAGTGCCTAAATTGGTCAGAGAGATTGGCGGTGAAAAAAGTAAAACGCCAATCGATCTTAAGTTAATTTAAAGCAGTATTTAAACGTAAATGTTTACGTTATTACCCAGTGTTGCAGTCGCCGACTTAGTCGGTGTTTGCGCGCTGGATGACTGCGCAGCACCCTCAATCAGTGCTAATGCAGCTGCGCCATCAGCTAGTTGCTGTTTTTTAGACAATGCAGCGCTCAACACTTCGCCGCCTTGGCTTGAACTTGGCATTACCGGTAAATTTCCGCCTGATATATTCATAAAATTAACCCACCTTTAATCAGTGTTTGTTGTGCAATAATTTAAAAGGAGTTAAACAAGGCACAGTGCTAAAAACCTGACTTTTAAATATAATCCAAGTAACATATGCAGTATACGCATGCTACATAATAAATTATCGGCAACTCAATACAAAGCTTTAGGAAAACCATGGATTCTATTATTGAACAACTCAACGCTAACTTAAAAATTGTTTACCGACAGGCGCTTGATGCTGACAAAAAACTCGACGAGTTACAACAGCAAGGTCACGGCAAATTTAAAGCACTCTTTACAGCCGACTCAGGTTTTACCTTTGAAGCTAAACGCTTTAAGCCATATGTGCTTGATGTAGCAGCCGACGTAGAGAGCTTATCTAGTGACGGTTTTAATGAAGAAAAACTTAAAACCACCGTTATTAAATTACAGCAACTACTTACTTTGTTAGCTACGTTTAAGTAACGTAAACTTTAGTTAAAAAGTTTATGATTCTATAAGCATTAAAAGCGCCGCTATTTAGCGGCGTTTTTGTAAAGCTTAGTTAATCAACTTTCGGTAATATTTCCTCACCAAACCACTCTGTAAGTAAGCGTTTTTCGTAATTAAATGGCTCATCTCGGCCCATTTTAATTTTATCCATAAAGCCCATATCTTTAAGCTTTACATCACTTGCTGCACTTATTACCTCACCTTTTTCATTAGTAAGTGAATAATTAAGTTTGAGTTGCGGAAAGTAAATAGGCTTAACCACCCTGATTTCATTTATACCGCCATAGCGTACATCGCCAGCTAAATCGACATCAGTAATCTCTAGGCTAAGTTTGTAGTCTTTTGGCAATTGCTCTGCAAGTTTAGCAACATGCTCTTCAATACTGCTCGCTATATGCTTATGGTACGAAGCTTTACCTTGATTGGATTCGCGTACATCACGATAGTCTTTAAAATCATGCCATTTAATAGCCGACTCACCCGCATGGGCAAGTGCTGGTAGTGCAAAGCACATTAACATTGCGATTTTGTTTACTGGATTCATATCACTCTCCAAAAAGGTGCGCCAAATATTACATTATTGCAATTAGGGCATGCTCAGTATTAACACCTAAATAACTGAGTTCATTTTAACAGCTGTTTATTAACTATAACTTAATCTTATGACATAAGTGTTATTTAAAGCGTTCAAAATGTAATCAAATATGTAAATCTAGCTTTTTTAAAATAACAGCGTATTTAAAGCAGATAATGCATGTAAAATATCGCAATTTATGGTGCAATCAACACTATTGATAAAAGGTATCCACGGAGCATTCATGACTATTTTAGTAACCGGTGGCGCAGGCTATATTGGCTCGCACACTGTTTTAGAACTTTTACAACAAAACAGTAATGTTGTTGTTATTGATAATTTAAGCAACTCATCATCAGAGTCACTTACGCGCGTTAAAAAAATTACCGGTAAAGAAGTAACTTTTTACCAAGGTGATATTCTCGATAAAGCATTTTTAGACTCAGTATTTGCTAAGCATACTATTGAAAGCGTAATTCACTTTGCTGGCTTAAAAGCGGTGGGTGAGTCGGTTGTAAAACCAATTGAGTACTATCAAAATAACGTACAAGGTACATTAACACTGGTTGATGCGATGCGCGATGCGGGTGTATTTAAGTTAGTATTTAGCTCATCAGCAACCGTTTATGGCGACCCAGCAAGCCTACCTATTAAAGAAGACTTCCCTGTTGGTGGCACCACCAACCCTTATGGTACATCAAAGTTAATGGTTGAAATGATGTTGCAAGATATCGCAAAATCAGACGAGCGCTTTGCCTTTGCTATTTTGCGCTACTTTAACCCAGTAGGCGCGCATGAATCGGGGTTAATTGGTGAAGATCCAAACGGGATCCCTAATAATTTATTACCGTATATTTCACAAGTCGCTGTGGGCAAGCTCAAGCAACTAGCCGTATTTGGCGATGATTACGACACAGTAGATGGCACCGGCGTGCGCGACTACATTCACGTAGTCGACTTAGCTTTAGGGCATTTAAAAGCGCTGAATAAAATTGCCACAAACACCGGTGCATTGGTTTATAACCTAGGTACAGGCAACGGTTATTCAGTACTGCAAATGGTGAATGCCTTTATTAAGGCCAGTGGGCAAGCAGTACCATATCAAGTGTCACCACGTCGCCCTGGCGATATAGCCGCTTGTTACGCAGCTCCTGAAAAAGCCCTGAATGAACTAGACTGGCAAGCGATGCGCGGTATCGATACTATGATGCAAGACACCTGGCGCTGGCAGTCAAATAACCCAAATGGGTATAAGTAGAAAACCATATACCTATAATCAATATGTCCCTATTTTTATAGGGGCATGTTAATTATGATTGGAGTAAGTCATTTATTTAATTCAATAAAGATATACGTGTTCAAATTTAAGCTCAGAGTTTAAGGTTTAGAGTTTAACCTAGAACCTAGCCCTGATTTACTTCCTAGTACGATTATTATTTTTACCAATTTTGCATTTCGACTATACGCGATTGCGTTCGTGCATATTCAAAGCTTAGTTTTTTACCTTGATACAAGGTGTCTATATCAGCCTGTGCATTTATAACCAGTAACTTATGGCAATCATAAAACTCATCTACCAAAGCAATAAAGCGTCGTGCTTCATCATCAAAAAAGTGCTCGTCTAGAGTTTGTTTTTCACGCTGGTAGCTGTCCTCTATACCGTGCACTATTACTTTACCGGTTGCGCCAACACCCATTTTTGGCACATTTGCCACGTATAACACAGAAAATTGCTGAGCTAAAAACATGTAATCGTTAGCGCTACGCGGGCCAGAGCACAACGCCATAAAATCAATCATTAAGGCATTTGCTGTTTTTAATAAATAAGGCAGCGCTCTACCGTGTACCATGATATTGCCACTGTGCGATGCTTGCGGGTACTGCGTTAAAAATTTAGCTTTAAAGTCATCACTGGGTAAATTAATAAAGTAATGACTACTATTTTTACCATAACGAAAACGATGATCCTCCTCTCCCGCTACATTTACTATCTCGCAATAATTATTAATTAAATCTATAGTAGGTAAAAACCGTGCTCGCTGTAGGCCATTATAATAAAGCTGCTCTGGTTTTGCGTTTGAAGTAGCCACCAACACTACACCTTGTTTAAATAACGCATCAAACAGCCGGGCCATAATCATAGCGTCGCCAATATCGCTAACAAAAAACTCATCAAAACATAGCACCCGAATATTTTTGGCCCAATTTTTAGCTATAATTATTAACGGATCTTTTTGCCCTTGTAACTGCCCTAACTGCTGGTGTACCTGCGCTATAAAGTGATGAAAATGCAGCCGCTGCTTTTTACTTATAGCAACATTGTTATAAAATAAATCCATTAGCATGGATTTACCACGCCCTACCGGCCCATACAAATACACACCTTTTATGAGTGGCGACTTTTGCCACCAGCTATAGTGTATTTGTAATTGTTCACTAAGCGAATTAAGTGCCTGTACGGCATTATTTTGCGCAGCATCGAAGCTAAGCTCGCCCGATGCAACCTTAGCTTGGTAAAGGCTTATTATTTGTGTGTCCTGCACTGTCATGGTATTTCACTATCCGTTATAATCGCGTCCATTGTAGCCGACTCAAAATGTGAACCCCAATGAAATTCCCTTGCCGCCTAGATAAATTTATTAGCCATTTAGCAGAGCTGCCACGCTCAAAAGCCAGAGCCAGCATTAAACGCCAAGCCGCACTGGTCAATGGTGAAGTGGTCACTGCTTTCGATTTTCAAATTAAGCAGCAAGACGAAGTAGTTTTTCAAGGTGAACAACTCGTATTTTTAGGTAAACGCTACTTCATGTTAAACAAACCCGTTGGTTATGTAAGTGCCAATAGTGATGAACTACACAAAACGGTATTCGATTTAATTGACGAGCCAAATATGAGCGACTTTCACGTAGCAGGCCGCCTCGATATTGACACCACTGGCTTAGTTATCTTAACCAACGATGGCGACTGGTCGCATAAAATAACGTCTCCTAAAAACAATAAATTTAAAACCTACTTAGTAGAAACCCAAGAGCCCATTACTGACGAATCGTTAGAGGCACTGCGCGAAGGGGTACAATTACATAATGAAAAAACTCTAACCCGTCCGGCAAAAGCAGAGCGCCTCGCTAATTACGGCTTACGTTTATCTATTTGTGAAGGTAAATACCACCAAGTTAAGCGCATGTTAGCCGCTGTAGACAACAAAGTGGTTGAATTGCACCGCGAACAAATTGGCAATATTAAACTAGATGAAAACCTAGCAGCGGGTGAATACCGCTTGTTAACAGCTGAAGAAATTAAACTGTAAAGTTAAAATTTTTAGTTGTCAGGAAAACATAAAAAACACCGTGCGCTACTAGTAATACGATGTTTTTTATATCAACACTGCTAGCTAGAGTCTGATAGCAGCCCTTTAGCCTGTTTTAAGACTTTATCGACTTTTGTCGTAAAACACCGCTCCTTTAGGTCGGTGATATAAGGCAATAGTCGCGAAGCGACTAAGTGGGTTGTTCCTTTTTGATTGACTGTATATAATAACAGTATGATTATTCGCAAAGCTTATAAATTTCGTTTAAAAACAACACCCGATATTAACGCTAAAATGGCGCAATATGCGGGAAATTGTCGATTCTTGTGGAATAAAGCCTTAGCGATTAACTTATTTAAGTTACAGAATAAACAAAAAATTTGCTACTACCAAGAGTTGGATTTCTTTTCTAAACTTTGGAAAAAAAGCGAGGAGTATGGCTTTTTAACACTATCGCCCGCACAAACTATCCAACAAACATTAAAACAGCTTGAACGCGCCTTTAAAGACGCATTCGATAAAAACCAACCACTCAAACGGATGCCTACTTTTAAGAAAAAAGGAGAGGTGAATAGCTTTAGTTTTCCTCAAGGCTTTAAAATCGACAAGAATGGGAAACGTATTTTTTTACCTAAAATCGGTTGGGTTAATGTTAGAAAAAGCCAAGCTATTTTAGGAAAAGCTAAAAACGTCACTGTTTCACAAAAAGGAAAGCACTGGTTTGTTTCAATCCAAGTTGAACAAGAAGTAGCACCACCTAAGCACCCATCAAACGCCATGATTGGGGGAGATTTAGGCGTGAAACACCTAATTACCCTTTCTGATGGCAGTTTTGTGGAGCCGATAGATACCAGTAAACAGACAATCAGGATCAAACGATTACAGAAGCAACTTGCTAGAAAAGTGAAATTTTCAAGTAACTGGAAAAAATTAAAAGCAAAGATCACAACATTTCATACGAAAGTTGCCAATATTCGTCATGACAAATTACATAAGATCTCAACACAGTTGAGCAAAAGCCACGCAATCATCGTGCTAGAAGATCTTAAAATTAGAAATATGACGAAAAACAGCAAAGGCAACAGTGAGCAGCATGGAAAAATGGTGAAACAAAAATCTGGCTTAAACCGCGTCATTCTCAATCAAGGATGGGGAATGTTTAAAGAGATGCTGAAATATAAGCAGGATTGGCTCGGCGGTCAGGTTATTTTTGTTGATCCGAAACATACCAGTCAAACGTGTCCGGCGTGTGGTCATCAATCAAAAGATAACCGATTAACGCAGTCTAAGTTTGAATGTGCGAAGTGCGGTTATCAAGATAATGCGGATCATGTTGGCGCATTAAATATTTTAGCGCGAGGTCATCGCGTTCTAGCCTGTGGAGAGATAGACATTAGTCAGCTTGTTGAAGCAGGAACTTGCCTTATGAGTGATCACAAGGCCCCGATGGTTTTAAACTAATCGGAATCCCCCTCCTTTCCTGAACTTGTTCAGGCGCTTGGCGAGGTGGTGGAGGATGTCAATTGCACTAAATCAAAGCTCACCATACCTGGTACTATGGCTTGTAGGCGAGATTCAGTCACATCAAGGGCGTTTAAACATTCGCAGTATTCTGCAGCTTTTAGTTCGAGTTGGCGGGCTTTTTCTTGGAGTGATTTATCTATTTCTGATGAAATGATATCCATGCGTTGGCTCATGTCGTTCATTCGATCTTCAATATTACCTTCGCGCGATTTAAATGCATCGCCTAACGACATTAAAATAGCCCCGAGGGAGCCATGCACTGCCGAGTGAATTTTTTTGCTAATATCTTTAGTGAAAAAGTCGTCTATTTTGGAAAGTGATTGCGGCGCAATAAAGAAAAAATCATCGCCGCGTTTAAACTTATCCATTAGCGCACGTTCAACGTACTGCAATTGCGTTTTAAGCACTTCTGATTCTTTATCTGTCATGCCTTCAACAACATGCTCAATTGCACTGAGCCCTAAATTAACGCCATCGGTGGCTAAGTTAACGAGTTCAGGAACAGTTTGACGAATACCGCTGCTAAACTGCTCAAGGACTTTACTTTCGTCATCACTTAAGTCAATCCAATAGCCACGGATAAACAATTGGTTATTATTATTAATTTGTACGCGGGTTTGGCCCTTATCAACAATGCGAATAATATCATCAGTAATGATTAAACCGTGACGAAGCTCTACATCACACTGCTTTTGCGCAAATACGTTATTGCTTAAAAGTGCTACAGACAACGCCAATATCGAACGAGATAAAAACGCCATAAACACCTCAAAATAGCCACAACAGAAGGCGGGTAGATTAACAAAAAAACAACTTTATGCAAGCAAAAGTAACACAATAACAAAGACAGCCTTGCGTATTTAACCTATGCAATGAGTAATACATCGAGTAGGGTGAGGCTTTTGCCTCATCCCTCTCACAGAGCCGTACGTACGGGCCTCGTATACGGCTCCTGTATTCTTCTATCCCTTCGGCTTATTTTCTAAACGCCGAGTGAGCAAGCCATCCTGTACTTACTTTTTCCATTGAATATAAACCTTGCTCCTCAAACCATTGGTTTGGCATCGCTACATTCGATAATGGACTTAGAGAGTTTCGCCATGAGTTCATTTTGATGAACTTAAATGGCGGCTTTTTCCCTAATTGTTTTAGTCGCTTATGCAACCTCGCTGGGTTTTTCCACAACCTTAACTGAATTGCCCTTAATCGTCGTCTCACCCACCTTGCCAACAAATTTAGCACTCGTTTACTATTGGCTATACTGAAATAATTTACAAAGCCGCGCACCACTGGATTGAGTCTTTTTATTACTTCAATTAAGTTCATGCCACTATTTCGCTTTGTTAATCGTTTAACTCTTTGTTTAAAGCCTTTGAGTTTTGTGGCTTGGATACGCGTCCAATTACTGCCTATCTCCACTCCCAAAAATTTTACGCCTTCACTACTATGCGCTATGTGCGTTTTCTTTTGGTTGACTGTTAACTTTAAGCCTTTTTCGAGTATCTGAGTCGCTACTGTGAGTGCATTCTTGGCTGCTTTTTCTGTGCAGCATAAGATCAATATGTCGTCGGCGTACCTCACTATTCTGTGATTTCGCTTTTTCATTTCTTGATCAAATGCATCTAGGTAGATATTCGCCAACAATGGACTGATAACACCACCTTGTGGACTTCCTAGCTCACTCGCTTCC
>NZ_JBEOOE010000037.1:0-26889 GCF_040308885.1 Pseudoalteromonas sp. 120-MNA-CIBAN-0494 | reverse complement strand
GTTTTATCTTCTCATTTACTCCTCATTCTCTTCTCTCAGTGCAATAAGATCTTTAAGAAAATTATTCACAAAGAGGGCTAAGAGACGCTGCGCTTTTAGAGGCAGTAACAAAACAATTAATCACTTGGGTTAGTGGCTTTATTTTCTCATTTACTTCTCATTCTCTTCTCTCAGTTCAATTAGGCCTAAGTGAATGATGCGCAAAGAGGGCTAAGAGACGCTGCGCTTTTAGCTATTTAGCCCGCAACTCGAAGCTCGTCGCTAACGACATTAAAAAATGCCGCGACATGAAGTCGCTGCTACAAGTCAGCAATAATATCAACCTAGAACCGGCTTGACCCTCTCATTTGTTTCTCATTCCCTTCTCTTTGTTCAAAAGATATTTTAGTGATTTTTTTACCACAGAGGGTTAAGAGACGCTGCGTTTTGGATATTGAGCCCGCAACTCGAAGCTCGTCGCCCGCCGCTAACGACATTAAAAATGACGCGACATGAAGTCGCTGCTACAAGTCGGCAATAATAGCGGCCTGATACCTAGCGCCTAAAACCTATCGCCTGTTCAAATTTACTGCTCTTCTAAATCAAATTCGGTGGTGTGGCCGTCACCGTGTATGAGCTGGTAGCGGGCTAAATTGCCGCCTTTGAGGGTAACCAAACTAATAGCCGAATCACTTACTAGGTACTTTTGCCCTTTGCCTTTAGTTTGGTGTTTGTCGACTTCCATGTGCCAGCGTTTGGTAAAAAAGTTAAGCGGACTTTTAGGGCCATATAAAATGGAGTCGAGCTTATCAAGCACATTTATTAGCTTACGCGGGAACTCGTTTTTAATGCCACTAGCTGTGAGCTGCCAAATTCTGTTGGGGTGATCGCCAAAACGCTTTTGCACTGAAAAACAAAACGAATAATGCACGTCGCCTGATAAAATCAGCGTTTCATTTGGGGTGTCGGTACGTCTAAATGTGTCGAGTAATTTTTTAGCTGAGCCTTCGTGCGCCATCCAGTTTTCTACATCAACCATAAGCGGTTGGCCACACATGTTAAACACCGCTTGAATCGCCTCTATTGATTTAACCCCAAACACCGGAGCGGGCGATACAATAATGACTTGGTCATGACTTAATAGGCTTTCTTCAAGCTCAGTAAGACGCTCCCAATCTAACAAGCCTGAGGGTTCATTAAAGTTCTGCTCGTTACGCCAGCGGTGTGTTCGGGTATCAAGCACCACCACTTTAGGAATAGTTGTTAGCTCATAATGCCAATGGTTAAAATCATTTAGATGTTTATCAAATGCTTTGAATTGCCATTGCTTATCCCCAGCTAGACTTGTTGTAAATCGAGTAAGTAGCGCACCGGTTTTTTGTAGTGCGTCGTTACCCATTCCTTGAAACAGCCAATAGCTTGCTAAGCCATTATTTACAATACGTTTGCTACTGGGGTTTTGATTAATGGCTTGCTCCCACCCGGCGGTGAGGTTCCAATCATCAGTGACATCGTGATCGTCAAACATCATTAAGGTAGACACATTGGCACATAATCGCTCTACCTCAGCTAAGCCTTTAGCGTAATCAATTAGTGTGGCTTTTTCTGTGCTAAACAATGCTTGGCTTTTTTCGTTACCGCCTGAGTAATTTAGCTTTGATAAGTCAACATATTGCCACGCGGTACTACTAAAATTAAGTAAATACAGCGCTACAAACTCTTCAAAATGAATAAGGTGGTTATACGCTTTTACGCTAGAAAAATGTGGCTCGTCTTTTTTTAACCAATAACCTATGCCTAATTTAGAGCGCTTTTTCCACGAGGTGGTGGGTAATAAATGATGGCGGCCATAAAGCTGTTGGCTAATATCGTCGGGTAAATCCAGTGCAAGCGGTTGCTCTTTGTAAATGCCTAATTGCTTAATGAGTTGATGGATAGCTAATAACATAGGCCCTGCTACATCGTCAGCATATACCTGATCGCCCGAGAGTAATAGCAACTGCGCACCTTGCTGATTATTACTGCGTTGAGTAGCTTGCCACTGACTTGAACTAACTAGGCTGTCTTTTGCGGGATGATGTGCATTGCGACATGAGCCATGCAATATTTGCGTCAGTCTTTTGGGGATCACAAACGCAGGTAACGCGCCATCATTAAAACTAAACGCTGATAAATCAACGGGGCTGTCATCAAAAAATAACTGATATTGTAGTAATATGTCGCGCGGGAACTGACTGTTTATGGGTTTAATAACTATGAACTGTAAAAATAAATGTTCACCCAGTCTAACGCTGTTTTGTTCGCTATAGCATTCGTAGCCCATTAGCTCTATACGGCCGTTTACCTGCTTTGAGGTAGCAAACTGAATACAAACTGTGGTTTTTTCTGCTCGGCGCACCATAGGCCCCATAAGTAACAGCGGGTGTTGCACCGAGAGAGTCGTCATGAGGTTAGCCTTTAGCTGCTAATTTAAATAAAGAATAAAAATTATCGGTGGTGGCCTTTGCCAACTCGTTAAAGCTAATACCTTTTAGTTCACTAATATAGTAAGCAACGTCTTCCACGTACGCTGGCTGATTAGTTTTACCACGGTACGGTACTGGGGCTAAATACGGCGAGTCGGTTTCAATAAGCAGTCGATCGAGTGGAATTTGTTTTACTACTTCTTTAAGCTCTACCGCATTTTTAAAAGTCACAATTCCTGAAATAGAAATATAAAAGCCCATATCAATGGCTTTTTTGGCCATATCCCAATCTTCAGTGAAACAGTGCAATACTCCACCGCAATTTTCTGCTTTGTGCTCACGCATTAAATTAATGGTATCGGCACGTGCGTCGCGGGTATGAATAATAAGTGGCTTTTGTAATTCGTTGGCTACTTCAATATGGCCAACAAAGCTTGCTTGCTGCACTGCGTGAGTGTCTTTTGCGTAATAGTAATCGAGCCCAGTTTCGCCAATAGCCACTACTTTGTGGTGCGAGGCTAAATCAATTAGTTGCTGTTTGTTGAGCGCGTCTTTTTGATCAAGCGGATGTACACCACATGACGCTGATACGTCGTCGTAATGCTTAATTTGCTCTAGCATGTTAGGGAACTGATCAAGTGTGACGCTCACACATAAAAAGTGTTCTACTTTTTTGGCACGGGCGTTATCAAGTACTTGGTCTAGGTTTAAATCGAGTTTATCAAAATCAAGACGGTCTAAATGGCAATGAGAATCTACAATCAAAATAAGGCCTGTTTTTACTACATGGTATAAGTTGGATTGCCGGAGTTTAACATAGTCCCCAGCAGTTTTTCGATCTTCGCGTTTAGGTTTGTTTTATCATCTAAAAAGCTAATGCCGATCCCCGGAGGGTTTGAGCTTTGTGCACCTTGCGGAGTGATCCACGTGACTTTGCCGGTGACCACATCGTCTTCTAAGGCATCAGGTAAGGTTACGCGTAAAGCGAGTGAATACCCAGGCTCGTAACGCATATTGGTGCGTACAAATAGCCCCCCTTTTTTTAAAAAAGGCATGTAGCAGCGATATAGTTCGTCAAGGTCATCTATATCAACTAATAGCTCTTGCATATCTAATCCTTTTTATTGGTTGCGTAATGTATACGCTAGTCGTGATACCGCAAGCGGTAAGTTTAGCCCAAGAATTTGTATGTTATTTTGTAAAAAATCATTCAAGGCTTGCTGTGCAACTTGGTAGGCTTCAAAACTCATGCCATTTAAAAGCTGCTGTTTTAACTGCTCACTTAAAAATAAGGTAAAAATACGAACAAGCTCAGGCTGTTTATTTATTATATCGACTAACGCATTGAAATTATGGCTTTGTTTAAACTCAGTTGCAAATTTATAGAGTGTATCAATGCTTTCTAGCTGATTTTGCTGTTGCCACTGCTTTACTTGCAGGGGTTGACTGTAAAACAATGATAACCATGGGTAGTTAGGCACATCTAGAGAGCTTAGCCACTGCTGTGCTAGCTGGCTATTGGTTACTTTGACCTCAGTTTTAGCACAGCGGCTTAAAATAGTCGCTGGTAATTGTGCCACTTGGCTGGTTGTAAGAATTAAAAACCGGCTGTTACTGGGCTCTTCTAAGGTTTTTAATAATGCATTTGCTGCCGCCGTTGTCATTTTTTCGCAGTTTTCAATAATCGCCACTTTGTTGCCATTTTGCGCCGCCGACTGGTGCATAAAATCGCTTATGCCGCGTATGTCGTCTACACCTATGCTTTGCCCTTCTACTTGAGTAACGCGTTTATCTGGGTGCGTCCCAGCTAGGTTTAACGAGCAGCTTTTACACTGCCCACACGGCGTTAGTACGCTATTAGGTGCACTTAACTGCGATTGTGTATTGTGACATAACAAACTGTTAGCTAATTGATCGCTTAGCTCAAACTTGCCTACCCCAATAGGCCCGCAAAATAGCTGCGCGTGATGAAAGCGCTGCGCTTTATAGCTTTGAGCTAAACGTTGCTCTACATCGTTAAGCCATGGCAATGCCATATTATTTTAACCCTGAAAAAAACGTACGCAGTACATTAGTAATATCACGGTGTACTTTATCAATACTTTGGTTAGCATCAACGGTTTTAATGCTTTCATCATCGTTTGCAAGCTCAATGTAACGCATACGGGTGCGCTGAAAAAACTCAATGGCTTCTTGTTCAATTCTATCGAGTTCACCACGCCCTTTTGCACGTTCAAGACCAATAACAGGGTCAATATCAAGGTAAATGGTTAAATCGGGTTTTAATCCTTTTAACACCATAGAGGATAACGACGCTAACGTGTTTGCACTAATTCCGCGTCCACCGCCTTGATACGCCTGTGACGATAAGTCGTGACGATCAGCCAATACCCATTGCCCTTGCTCAAGTGCAGGGTTTATTACATTGTGCATTAGCTGTGAGCGTGCAGCGTACATAATTAATAACTCAGTTTCGAACGCTATTTCTTCGTCATGTTGTGCTTTTACTAATGTACGTAACGACTCAGCAAGCGGCGTACCACCGGGTTCACGCACATTAATAAAATCAATTTTTTTGCTGTTTAAAAACGACTGGCACAAAGCAATAGCGGTAGATTTACCGGCCCCTTCTAACCCTTCGATTACTATAAATTTAGGTTTCATAAAAAATTAGTTCTTTTTGTTTAATATATACGTTTTAACTGCCGCATTGTGTTGCTTCAATGTGGTTGAAAATTGATGACTGCCATCACCTTTTGAAACAAAGTAAACATACTCAGTTGTGGGTGGATTAACCGCGGCTAAAATAGCTGCCTTTGATGGCATGGCAATGGGTGTTGGCGGCAGGCCATTAATACGATAGGTGTTATAGGGCGTGTAGTTACGCAAGTCTTTGCGTTTAATATCGCCGTCAAAGCTCTCCCCAATGCCGTAAATTACGGTTGGATCTGTTTGTAGACGCATATTAGTATTTAGTCTGTTTACAAATGCAGAGGCGATTAATGGCCGCTCACTGGCAAGGCCCGTTTCTTTTTCAATAATGGAGGCCATTATCAGTGCTTCGTACGCTGTTTTATAGGGTAAATTTTGTGCACGCTGCTGCCAAGCAGTATCAAGGGTTTGCTGCATTTTTTGGGCGGCGCGTTTTAGCACACTGCTAATTGTGTCGTTATTATGATAGTGATAGGTTTCGGGAAATAACCAGCCTTCTAAGTGCATATCACTGCCAAGTATTTGCTGACTTAGTTGCTGCTCTTTTAAATCATTTTTTAAGTTATTGGCATTTTTAATAGCGGCTAATACTTCGCGCAGCGCTTGGCCTTCAATAATTGTAAAACTAAAGCTAACTTGTTGGCCATTATTTATTTTTTTTATATTGCTAATAACACTATCACTATTAAGTGCGTAAAGCCCCGTTTTTAAATCTGTGAGTGTTGGGTCTAGTTTAGCAAGTAATTGGTAACGCCAGCAGTTTTCTACCCAGTTATTGGCTTGCCATTGCTTACATAACTGATTAAAGCCAGTACCTTTTTTCACTTCAAATTGGGTGTTATTCGCTACTTTTAATGGGCTATGGAGCGTTGCTTGTAATTGCTGATAACCAAAAACACTGGTAATTATAGCTAATAATAATACCGATAAAGTAACTTTTAACACTTAGCCTCCTTGGCTAATAATTTATTTAATAATAACTGGCTATGCACAATATCAAAGCTACGCTGCTCAAGACGATTAATAGGCACTACGCCCATTAAGCTATTACAGATAAAAACCGCATCTGCTTCAAGCAAGTCTGCAATACTTACGCACTTAAAATCAACGGCTAATTTATCACATAATGATTGTAGATAAACCCCCTTTATCCCGCACTCATTAAGGCTTGGGGTAAATAATTTATTTTGCTTAATAGCAATAATATTTGCTGCAGAGGCTTCTATCACATTGTTGTTATAATCAAGTACAAGCACATCGTCACAAGGTTGCGTTTGCAGCGCTTTTTTTATTAATACTTGTTCAAGGCGGTTTAGTGTTTTGAGCCCTGCAAGCAAGGGTTGTGCGGCTAGTTTAATGGGGCTGATGTTAAGGCTTATACCCTCATCTGCCAGTCTGCTGTAATTTTGAGGATACTCTAAAACACTCAATAACACGGTTACATTACAGGTTTGCGGCAAACCATAACCGCGCCCTCCTTCGCCTCGCGTTATTACAATTTTAAGCACACACAACGTATGCTCCGCTATACTTTTAGCTATGTGAGCTTCAAGTTCAGCAATATCTACTAATGGAAAACCAAGTCGTGCAGCACATTCAATTAAACGTGCTTTATGATGTGACCAATGCTCTACTTGCCCATTTACTACTTTTGCAGTTGTAAAAAAGCCATCACCATAATTTAAGCCACGATCGTACGCGCTTATAGTGCTGTTTTTAACTGTTGTAATAATAGTTTGTGTGTTTTTTTGTGTTTTTTGCATATAAAAAAAGCCCAGTTAAACAACTGAGCTCTTATAGTCTGGTCTGTTGTTTAAAAAGATTATACCTTTTTAAACAGTAACGAGCCATTAGTACCACCAAAGCCAAACGAGTTACATAGTGCAAACTCTAATTTTGCATCTCGGGCAGTGTGCGGTACATAGTCTAAATCGCACCCTTCATCTGGGTTATCAAGATTAATTGTTGGGGTAACTTTTTGATCGGTTAACGACAATATTGAAATAATCGACTCAACCGAACCAGCAGCACCTAATAAGTGACCCATCATAGATTTAGATGAACTCACCATTACGTCTTTTGCTGCACTGCCAAAAACACTTTTAACGGCCGAGGTTTCTGCTTTATCGCCTGCATGAGTCGATGTACCATGTGCGTTAATGTAACCAATTTGGTCCGCATTTACTTGCGCATCGTTTAGCGCATTTTCCATCGCTAATGCTGCGCCTGCACCATCTTCTGGTGGTGAAGTCATATGAAATGCATCACCACTCATACCAAAACCAACTAGTTCTGCGTAAATTTTTGCACCACGTGCTTTTGCGTGTTCGTATTCTTCAACAACCACAACACCCGCGCCATCTGATAATACAAAACCATCGCGGTCTTTATCCCAAGGACGCGAAGCCGCTTGTGGATCATCGTTGCGTGTTGAAAGTGCACGAGCAGCATTAAAGCCCCCCATACCAATTGGTGTACAGGCTTTTTCAGCACCGCCAGCTACCATAGCATCTGCATCGCCATACGCTATCATACGGGCAGCATGGCCAATATTATGCAAACCCGTAGTACAGGCTGTAACAATAGAAATATTAGGGCCACGTAGTCCATTCATTATTGATAAATGACCAGAAATCATATTAATAATGGTAGAAGGTACATAAAATGGGGATAACTTACGCGGTCCACTATTAAGTAGTTTTATATGGTTTTCTTCAATAAGCGTTAAACCACCAATACCTGAACCCACTGCTACGCCAATACGCGTCGCGTTTTGTTCAGTTACTTCAAGGCCTGAATCTTTAAATGCTTGGATCCCCGCGGCAATGCCGTATTGAATAAATAAATCCATTTTTTTAGCATCTTTTGCTGGCATATAAGCCGATGCATCAAAATCATTGATTAGACCCGCGAAATGCGTACCAAATTTTGATGTATCAAAGTGTGTGATAGTTTGAATACCACTTTTGCCATCTAATAAGCCCTGCCAGGTTGATTGCACATCATTACCTAGCGGCGTCAACATTCCTAAGCCAGTTACGACAACTCGACGTTTAGCCACGGTTTGCCTCCAATAAGGTGTTTTATAAGGGGATAATAATACCCAAGCAACTTCAAAGTACTCGTCTCAAATTAGATTTAAAACGCATAATACCAATAAAATCAGTGTAAATTAGATTGATGTTTAGCTTTGCTTTGAATCATATACTTTGAAGTGGTTTGGATATAGAGATTAAGGGCAGCGAATGCTGCCCTTAATATGCGATTAATTACTCAGCGTGAGCTGTAACGTAATCGATAGCAGATTGTACTGTAGTGATTTTTTCAGCTTCTTCATCAGGGATCTCAGTATCAAACTCTTCTTCAAGAGCCATTACTAATTCAACTGTATCAAGAGAATCTGCACCTAAGTCATCTACGAAAGAAGATTCATTCTTCACTTCTTCTTCTTTAACACCTAGTTGTTCGATGATAATTTTCTTTACGCGTTCTTGGATATCGCTCATTCTTCTTTCCTTTATTAAAAACGCCAATGCGTTATTTTCAGATTGCGGCGTAGTTTACGTCGCATAATTCTCTGATTCAATCTTTTGACCATAAATAATTGTCTGGTCAAACCTCTTGAGTGTACGTTTCGTCTTTTATCGCTTATTTTAACCACGATTTCAAGTATGTTTAAAGCAAGATTGCCAATAATTCAATCTTTTTTGGCAATTTAATTACTTATATTTAATTACTTTCTTTGCACATAGGCTATTAAACCATGTACATCGCACCATTTACATGCAAAGTTTCACCCGATACATACGCAGCCGCATCTGACGCTAGGTAACATACAGCAGCAGCAATTTCATCTGGTTGCCCTAAACGCCCTGCTGGTACATTTGCCAGTGTGGCTGCTTTTTGCTCATCCGTAAGACCATCGGTCATATCGGTTTGAATAAAACCAGGCGCAACTACGTTTACCGTAATACCACGCGACGCTACTTCGCGTGCTAGTGACTTAGAAAAGCCAATAACACCGGCTTTAGCCGCTGCATAGTTAGCTTGCCCAGCATTACCCATAGTGCCCACTACTGAGCCAATATTGATAATACGACCGTTCTTTTTCTTCATCATTGGGCGTAATACTGCCTTAGATAAACGGAATATAGAACTTAAGTTAGTGTCGATAATATCATCCCACTCACTTTCTTTCATGCGCATTAATAAATTATCGCGAGTGATGCCGGCATTATTAACCAATATGTCAACATCGCCAAAATCAGCTTTAATCGCCGCCAATGTCGCCTCAATAGATGCAGGATCAGTTACGTTTAACGCATAACCTTTACCGCTTTCACCTAAATACTCGCTAATTTTAGCAGCACCCGACTCACTGGTGGCCGTACCCGCTACTTTTGCGCCTTGGGCAACTAAAGTAGTTGCAATGGCTTTACCAATACCACGGCTAGCGCCCGTGATCAGGACAACTTTGCCCGCTAATGAAAATAAATTAGTCATATTTTATACTCTTATTTTGCAGCATCAATTGAGGCACAGTCGTTAACTGAACCACAGATCATTGCTTTATCAATTCGTTTTGCAAGGCCAGTTAATACTTTGCCTGGGCCAAATTCGTAGCTTTGCGTTATACCTTGTGCAACTAATGCTTGTACTGTTTCAGTCCAGCGTACTGGGCTGTATAACTGGCGTACTAATGCGTCTTTAATTGCATCAGCTGACGTTTCAGCTTTTACATCAACATTATTAATAACAGCGCATTTAGGCGCGATAAATGTTAACGCAGCTAAATCAATAGCTAGCTTTTCAGCGGCCGGCTTCATTAGCTCACAATGCGATGGTACGCTAACAGCAAGTGGCAATGCACGTTTTGCACCTGCATCTTTACACGCTTGAGAAGCGCGATCTACAGCCGCTTTATGGCCTGCAATAACAACTTGCCCAGGAGAATTATAATTTACCGGAGAAACCACTTCACCCTGCGCTGCAGCGGCGCAAGCCGCTTTGGTTTCATCGTCGCCTAAGCCAATAATAGCAGCCATTGAACCCACACCTGCAGGTACGGCTTCTTGCATATATAAACCACGGTTTTCTACTAGCTTTACCGCTTCACTCAAGCTTATTACTTCGCTACATACTAATGCTGAGTACTCACCTAAGCTGTGTCCAGCCATAACAACATCTGCATCTGGGTTAGCTGCTAACCAGTCACGGTAAATAGCAACACTGGCTGTTAATAATGCAGGTTGAGTGCGGTGAGTTTGATTTAGCTTTTCTTCTGGGCCATTAAGAACCAGTTCTGCTAGGTCATATCCTAGCGCCGCTGACGCTTCGCTAAAAGTTGCTTTAACAATGTCTGAGCTTTGGAGTAACTCAGTTAACATGCCAACACTTTGTGAGCCTTGACCTGGAAATAGAATTGCAATTTGTTGTGCCATATTTTGCTCTTTTTAATTAAACAAATAAATAATGTTATAAACACGGCAACTCAATTACTACTCGTTCACCGTGTCTTTAGAATGTATTTTATCAAAAATTGCGGCTATTTTGTCAGGAAGTTGGCGTTCAACCTCCTTTACCGCTTCATCAATTGCTGCTTGAAATGCTTTAGCTGAGGCATTTCCATGGCTTTTAACCACAATACCGCGCAATCCTACCAGACTTGCACCGTTATACTGGTCGGGGTTCACCCTTTTATAGAGTTTTTTTATTATAGGACTCAGCATAAACGCCATGCATTTATATACGAGGTGCTTTTCAAGCGCGGCGGTAAACTTATTCATTATAAGTTTTGCAATCCCTTCACAGGTTTTAAGCGCCACATTACCCACAAAGCCTTCGCATACAATAACATCGGCTTTTCCGGTAAATATATCGCTACCTTCACTGTAACCAATATAGTTGATTAAAGGGCTTTGCTGCATTAATTGTGCAGCTTGCTTAATATCTTCATGGCCTTTGATATCTTCAGAGCCAATATTTAATAAACTTACTTTGGGATTATCGCAGCCAAGTGCTTGCCCTGCGACTACCGACCCCATAATGCCAAATTGATATAAGGTTTGCGCATCGCAATGTACGTTAGCACCCAGATCGAGTAAATAAACAGGGTTTTTTCGCTCTGTAGGTACCGCAGAAATAAGTGCTGGACGTTTTACACCAGGAAGCATTTTTAACACGTAATGTGCCATAAAGAATAACGCGCCAGTATTACCTGAACTTACGCATGCTTGAGCCTCGCCCGATTTAACTAAGTTAAGGGCAACGCGCATAGATGAATCTTTTTTGGAGCGTACAGCAACACCGGGCTTACATGCATTTGTAACAACTTCGCTACAGTGGCGAATAATAAGTCGAGGGTGTGCTAGTGAATCGAGTGATTCGAGTTGTTTTGATATTACTTGCTCATTACCGCATAAAATTAGCGTTAAATTAGCATGAGCATTTACCGCGTTAACGGCAGCGGGGATAGATGAACGGGGGCCGTAATCGCCCCCCATCATATCTAACGCTATGGTTAGATTATTCAGCATAAAGAAATCTCTTATTTAGAAATTACTTGAACGCCTTTGTAGTAACCATCTGCAGTCACATGGTGGCGACGATGAGTCTCACCAGATGTTTGATCTACAGTTAAGCTTGGACCACTAATCGCATCGTGTGAACGGCGCATGCCGCGTCTTGCACGAGACTTTTTGCTTTTTTGTACAGCCATAGTCTTCTCCTAAGAATCTTTCTTAAGTTGTTTCAAAATATCAAATGGATTAGGTTTCTCATCTTCCGCCTTTAAAACACCAAAGCTGGCAGGCTTTGCTGAATAACTGCATGAAGCTTCGTTGTGGGTAGAGACTAATGGAACTGCTAAAATTAATTCGTCTTCAATTAAATTAAAAACGTTAATTTCACCATTTTCATCAAGCGCTACTTCATCGTAGTCTTCTGGAAAAATGTCTGATTCTGTTTCATCACCAACTGGTGAATAAACAAAATCTTGCACCAAATCCAACCCTAAATCACCATTACAACGTTGACAAGTGACAGTTACGTGTGTGGACAAATTGCCTCTAATCACAACAAAACCTTGGTCGTCGTTTTTGCAATGAATTTTTACCGCTATTTCACCTACTTCTTCCTGCACAACTTCTCGTAAACGAGTTAGTTTCTCAAGCGGTACAATGCCGTCATACTTTAAACGGTGTTGCGCTGCTTTGCCTGGATGAAGAGTGATGGGAATTTTCACCTTTTGCATAGGGGCTGCATCATATAGATAGTTAGTTGGTTAGTCAAAGTAAAAAACCATATTTACGTGGTTTTTCACGTGTTTTACTCACGGATCTGATTTATCCTAACTCAATCTGATTTTGGTTAGGAAAACAATCTATGAAGTACCCACTTATATTAGCCTCAAGCTCACCCTTTAGGCAGTCTTTATTACAAAAATTCAATCTACCATTCGATACATTTTCACCGAATGTTGACGAGTCAGCATTAAACAATGAAACCCCTGCACAACTAGTTAAGCGTTTAAGTGAATTAAAAGCCCGCGCAGCTAGTAAACACTTTAGTAAAGGCTTAGTGATTGGCTCAGATCAGGTTGCTGTATTTAATGAGCAAATTTTAGGTAAACCTCATAATAAACACAATGCCGTAAAGCAGTTATCCCTTTTTAGCGGCCATAGTGTAACATTTTTAACTGGCCTGTGCGTTTACGATCTTACATCTGGGGAGAGTAAAACCTGCATTGAACCATTTAATGTTACTTTCAAAACACTCACTGATGCGCAAATAAGTGCTTATTGCGATGCTGAGCAGCCCTATAATTGCGCAGGCAGTTTTAAAAGTGAAGGCCTAGGGATTTGTTTATTTGAAAAATTAACTGGAGACGATCCCAACAGTTTAATTGGTTTACCACTGATCAAACTCAGCCAATTATTAGCTGAGTTTGGCCTTGATGTGCTAAGTGCGCAATCAAATACCCCCCTTAGTTAATGCTCAGGCAGCAATAACTGTTGCAACTGCTGATAACTATCAACAGTTGCAATCGGGTTAAACTCGCTAAGTTGCTTTGCGTTATGTACACCCATAGTGACACCTATGCTATCCATACCCGCGGCTTGCGCCATTGCCATATCAATTTTTGTATCGCCAATCATAACCGCTTCATCGGCGCTTATGCCAAGCTCTGCTAATAATTGAAACAACATATCGGGCGATGGCTTAGAGCTTGCGTCATCACTACTACGCGTTGCACTAAAATAATGCCCTAACTCACTTTGATGTAATAAACGATCGAGTCCTGCGCGCCCTTTACCTGTTGCCACGGCTAAAATAATGCCACTGTGCTGTAGTGCTAATAGCACTTTTTCTACATCGGCAAATAATGGTGTAGCCGTAGTATCTGTTTGGTAATGCTGCTTATATCCACTAATTAACGCTTGGTGCTGCGCTCTATGCAGCGGAAATAATACCGCAATGGCTTTATCAAGCGACAAACCTATAATGCTTTTTGTTGCTTCATTGCTTGGCGGTTCTATATTTAACGCAACGGCACTGCTGCAAATACAATTAACTATTTTAGTTATTGAATCCATTACTGTGCCGTCCCAATCAAAAATAACCAGCTTGTACTTTTTGAGCGAACTGACTGCTATCACGTTTTATTAGCACGCAATTTAACTAAGCAATTAGCCAGTGCTTTATCAAGCGGTGCTTCTACGCGCATGGTTGTTTCGTTTTTAGGATGATAAAAAGTTAAGTCATGAGCATGTAAAAACAAACGATTTAACCCTGTTTTACGCATCGAATTATCAAACTCTTCATCGCCATATTTATCATCACACGCAATGGGATGCCCTTTGCATTGTGTATGCACACGTATTTGGTGAGTACGCCCGGTAACCGGTGACGCCTGCACTAACGAGCACTCGTTAAAGCGCTCAAGCACTTTAAAGCGGGTATGTGAGGGTTTACCTTCAGTGTTATCTACACGCACTACGCGCTCCCCAGACTTAAGCGTATTTTTACGCAGCCCTTCGGTAACATTTTTAGTTTTAGAGTCCCATTGGCCATCAACTAGCGCCCAATAGTTTTTTTCCATGGTTTTTTCACGTAACTGCTCATGTAAAGCAGTCAGTACTGAACGGCGCTTAGCAATTAGTAAACACCCCGACGTATCGCGATCTAGTCTATGCACAAGCTCTAAACTACGCTCTTCTGGGCGTAATACTCGCAGCGCTTCAATTAAACCATAACTTAAGCCACTGCCACCATGTACCGCCATACCCGATGGTTTATTAATAACAATCAGGTATTTATCTTCAAATATAATATCATTTTCAAGGCGTGTTACTTTATCAAGTTTTGAAGGCACAAACTCTTCTCGTTCTGCCACCCTAATTGGCGCAATACGAAGAACATCTTCTAGCTGCAGTTTATATACCGGCTTAATGCGTTTTTTATTAACGCGCACCTCACCTTTACGCAAAAGTTTATAAATTGCGCTTTTAGGCACCCCTTTTAAATGGGTAATAAGAAAGTTATCAATTCGTTGACCTAAATGGTCTTCGTTGATCGTGACATAAGTTACTTGTAAGTCGTTTTTTTCTGACATTGCCTAATCACTAATTTAAGAAAAATAATTTAGTTGCTAACACAGTTATAATAGTGGGATAATCAGCAGCGCAAATATTTAGTATTTGCAAATAACAACGGTGCTTTTTAACGCAGTAATACATTCGTGATGCACATTCTGGGTAATTGATCATACAGATCCGAGTTAAGTTTTCCAAAGCTTTTATACATACCCAGTCAACACGTGCGATCAATTAGCGGCAATGCGCGTAATATATTGCCAGTTAAGTTTGAACATGAATTGATTTTTAATGCGATTGAAAAAGCAATGAACAGATAATTTGTCTGATAGTGACGACGTAAAAACGTCGTTCAGCACTTGCTCAATTGTAGTACCGTACAGCAGCTTATTTAGAACTAAAAAAATCTAATAAATAAGTCGTCATTAACATTGGCAGCGATTTTTGCTCACAAAAATGGATTTTAGTAGTACATCACCTTGTATTACTCACTTACTTAACGAGCCCTATGCGCCTAAATATGAACGGCATTTAATAAGATTAGTATGACAGGCCAACTTCTGGGTAAAACGTGTAACGTAGCTGAAAAGCCGACAGTTTTAGCCCTGCTATGAATTTAATAGTAATAAATACACTATTGTTTGCCTGCATTTAAAAATACTGCGTACGCAAAAAACAGAGCCGTTCCATTAAAGACCCAGTCGTGAGGCTGCACATTCTAAAAATAGGAATAACTGAACAGACGTGAAAACAGCGTCATGTCAGCGACACAAACTAGTAGAGTAACAATATGAAACGTATGCTAATCAATGCAACGCAGCAAGAAGAAATGCGCGTAGCACTGGTTGACGGCCAGCGCCTATATGATTTAGATATAGAAAGCCCAGGTCACGAACAGAAAAAAGCCAATATTTATAAAGGCAAAATCACTCGCATTGAACCATCTCTTGAAGCAGCATTTGTTGAATACGGTGCTGATCGTCATGGTTTCCTTCCTTTAAAAGAAATTGCCCGTACTTACTTCCCAGCTGGGTATACTTTCCATGGCCGTCCGAATATTCGTGACGTGATCAAAGAAGGTCAAGAAGTTATAGTACAAGTTGATAAAGAAGAGCGTGGCCAAAAAGGCGCAGCACTTACTACCTTTATCAGCGTTGCCGGTAGCTACTTAGTTTTAATGCCTAATAATCCTCGTGCTGGCGGTATATCTCGTCGCATTGAAGGTGATGAGCGTACTGAACTAAAAGAGTCACTTAGTCGTTTAGAACTTCCTAAAGGTATGGGCTTAATTGTTCGTACTGCTGGTGTTGGCAAATCGTTTGAAGAATTAAACTACGATTTAAAAGCCTTACTTGTTCATTGGGAAGCAATTGGTGTTGCAGCCGACAGTGCTAAAGCGCCGTTTTTAATACACCAAGAAAGCAATGTAATATTTCGTGCAATTCGCGACTATTTACGTCGTGATATTGGCGAAATATTAATTGATAAACCACGTGTTTTTGAAGAAGCTAAAGCGCATATTGAACGTTTTCGCCCTGACTTTATGAGCCGTGTTAAGCTTTATCAAGGTGATACGCCATTATTTACGCATTACCAAATTGAAAGCCAAATTGAGTCTGCGTTCCAGCGTGAAGTACGCTTGCCTTCAGGTGGTTCAATTGTAATTGATCCTACAGAAGCATTAACCTCTATCGATATTAACTCGTCTAAAGCAACAAAAGGCGGCGATATTGAAGAAACAGCACTTAATACTAACTTAGAAGCAGCAGATGAAATTGCACGTCAATTACGTCTTCGCGACTTAGGTGGCTTAATTGTTATCGATTTTATCGATATGACACCACCACGCCATCAGCGTGAAGTAGAAAACCGTCTAAAAGACGCTGTTCGTCCTGATCGTGCTCGTGTGCAAATTGGTAAAATTTCACGTTTTGGTTTACTCGAAATGTCGCGTCAGCGTCTGCGCCCTTCATTAGGTGAAGCAAGCCAAGGCCCATGTCCACGTTGTAGTGGTCAAGGTACGATTCGTTCTAACGAATCAATTGCACTGTCTATTTTGCGTTTAATTGAAGAAGAAGCAATTAAAGACAACACTGCACAAGTTAATGCTCAAGTGCCTGTTGCTGTTGCCGCTTATTTATTAAATGAACAGCGCCGTAGTGTTCATCGCATGGAAAAACAACATAAGTGCGACATAGTGATCATTCCTAATCAACACATGGAAACACCACACTACGAAGTAATGCGCTTACGTAAAGACGAAACGATTGAAACAGTAAGCTATGGACAAATTGTTGCTCCAGAGCCTGAAGCATTTGAAATGTCTAAGTCGCCTGTAGCACCAGTACGTGAAGAGCCAATGTTAAAAGGCGTTGTAATGCCTGCAGCACCAGCTCCACAAGCGGCTCCTGCTAACGTTGTTGCCCCTGCTGAAACTAAAGCGCAAAGCGGTTTACTGGATGCAATTGGTAAGTGGTTTAAATCTTTATTCGCCAGCGAAACCGTTGAAGTGAAAAAAGAAGAAACACAAAAACAGCAACAAGAAACGCGCGACAATACGCGTAATAACGATAATCGTCGCCGTAATAACAACAATCAGCGTCGCCGTAATAACCCTCGTTCTAAGCCACGCACTGAGCGTACTGCGGATGAAGAGGTTAAAACTAACTCTGTATCAACACCTGAAGCAGCAACGCAAACTAACGAGAACCAAGAGAGAGGCGAGAATCGCAATAAGCGTCGTCGCAATCCTAATTCACGTAAGCGCCCAGAGCCACGCACTGAAGATAAAGATGCAGTAAAAGTTGATGCACCTGCAAAAGCAGAAGCTGAAACTAAGCCAGTTCAAGCCGAAGAGCCAAAGGATCAAAAACCAAAGGTTCGTCGCCAGCGTCGTAATTTGCGTAAAAAAGTACGCCTGCAAGATGAAAATGCTGAGCAGGTACAAACAACAGATGAAACACCTGTACAAGCTACAGAAAAAGAAACACCAGTAGCCCAAGAGCAAGCACCTGTTGTAGAAAAGCAAACTCAAACAGCGGCAGAAAAAACAGCTCATATTAAAGAAGAAAAAGTTGAAGATGTTGATTCTAACGATGAAACACCTACAACCGAAGACGAGCAAGAGCAAACTCGTACACGTTCACGTCGCTCACCTCGTCATCTTCGTGCATCAGGTCAGCGCCGTCGTCGCCCTGAAGGTGAAGGCAATGAAGCTAAGTCAGATGAAGCACCGGCATTTGTTCCTGTTGCCGACCAAGCTGCTGCAGAGTATGAAGCAGAGCTTAAAGCTAAATCTGCAGCTACACCTGCGGATGCAGCGCAACAAGTTGAACAAGCCGTTGCGGTTGAAGACTTAGCCAAAGTTGAAGCTGTAGAAGAGCCAGTACAAACTGAAGAGCCAGCTAAAGTTGAAACTCCAGTTGTAACTGAAGAGCCAGCTAAGGTTGAAACTCCAGTAGCAGCTGAAGAGCCAGCTAAAGTTGAAACGCCAGTAGCAGCTGAAGAGCCAGCTAAAGTTGAAACCCCAGTAGTAACTGAAGAGCCAGCTAAAGTTGAAGCGCCAGTAGTAACTGAAGAGCCAGCTAAAGTTGAAACTCCATTAGTAACTGAAGAGCCAGCTAAAGTTGAAACTCCAGTGGTAACTGAAGAGCCAGCTAAAGTTGAAACTCCAGTAGTAACTGAAGAGCCAGCTAAAGTTGAAACTCCAGTAGTAACTGAAGAGCCAACTAAAGTTGAAGCGCCAGTGGTAACTGAAGAGCCAGCTAAAGTTGAAACTCCAGTAGTAACTGCAGCACCACATGTTAAAACAGCGATAGCTCAAGGGTCAGCAAGTGCGCCAATGGCACAGCCTACCCCTGTAGCTGATAGCGAAGTAAAACATACATCTGTTGCTATGGCTCACGATAAACGTGAACTAGTGCCAGACAGTGGTTTACGTGCGGGTTCAATCAAACCTGCTGGTCGTGCAAGTTCTACAATGACTAAAACAATGAGTGTTGATTAACAATACTCATTAAAAAGCCCCGCTAGTTAATTATTAACTAGCGGGGCTTTTTTGTACCTGTAACTTTAGATCAATCGCATTAGTCTTGTTCTTTTTCCATGAAGCGTTGTAACTGATCTTTTAAATTTGGCGGAATGCCTTTGATCACTAAGGTATCGGTTGCTTCATTATAAGTAACACGTTCACCTAAGTGTTTACGCTCAAAGCTCACACTTACACCGCCACCTAAACCGGAGAACTTAACCATACTTGCCACTGTTTTTTTATCAACGGGGAATGACTCTTCTAAATCGTAACTTTGCTCTTTGCAAAAGCTGTCAAACGGACTGTCATCGCCTTTTGTAAGTGTTGCCGAAAGCTCACTTACGTTGGCATCTTCACCTGTCGTTACACAATCATTACAGTAATCAAATACTTGTTTACGTAAATCGTCTTTTTCTGATTTATCAAATTGTTGCTCTGATAAGTAATCCTCTACAGCACTGAGCATTACTTGGCTTTGTTGTTTAGGATCAATACCTTCTTCACAGCCTAAAAAGTCTAAGAAGAAATCGGCAACTTTGCGCCCTGCGCGGCCTTTAATAAATGAAATATAACGATTGTCTTGCGCTTGGGTGTCCCAAGCGGTTAAATCGATTCGTGCCGCTAATTGCATACGCGAAATATCTAAATGACGTGACGATGCTAAATCTAGCTCAGAGGTAATTGAGTAATGCTCTTTAATATTAATCATCGCAATCAGCATGTAGTCTGTAGCCACATACTGATAGTGACAAAACACTAAATAACCGGTTTCATTAAATGCGTATTTATCAAGTTCCTCTTTTAACACACTCGATGCTTGATCTGTCATATGCCAAAAGCCAAGTTCGTTGTTACGGTAACTTTGCATTGCCGATGCAACTACGCTATTTTTATCGCCACTAAAAGCGCAAAAGCCTTTACCTGGCTTACCATTATATGCATGATGCAATTGCTCAATAAACACAGCTACTTTATCGTTGATTAGCATTTCATCATTACGTAAATGAATTTGAGTATCGCCGTCTTTTTTGTCTACATAATGAACGACTAGTTTTTTAACGTCTGTTGCCATCTTTGTTTTTCACGCCTCTGGTGTTAAAATGTGAGAATATAACTATTAAATTGAACCAACTGATGCCAATCTTATCAAAATACTCTAATGAACAAGTAGAACAAATCGTCGATCAGCTTATTGATGTGTTAACTCAACACAATGCGCCGGTTGATTTGAGTCTTATGTGTTTAGGAAATTCTATCACGCATATCTTAAAAGAGCATGTACCAACAGGGAAAAGACAAGCCGTTACCGAGAACTTTGCTAAAGCTCTCGCACAGTCGGTTAAATAAACTCTATGAATTTATCGCAGCACAATCAGTTTTCATCAAAAGCGAGTCAATTACTAAGTTGGGGGCATTGGTTTACCTTTGCCAATATTGGCTTAGCGCTCTTAATTAGCTTAAGCTACTTGTTTGCCGACTCGCCACCTACAAGCTTTATGGGTATTACTTATATGCTAGTTACTTGGCTTAGCCATACTAGCTTTATTGCCTTTTTAGCGTTTGTGCTGACGGTATTTCCGCTCAGTTTAGTTTTTCCATACCCTCGCCATATTCGCGGTATGGCTGCAGTTATTGCTACCTTTGGCGCCTCTTTACTCACACTTGATGCTTATGTTTATTTTAATTTAGGTTATCACTTAAGTAGTTCTGCTTTACCTGAGATCATTTCGCTTTTATGGCACCGCTTAAACAGCTCACCCGCTTTAACAACTATTTTAGCCGGTGGCATAGTTTTAGTTATTTTAGGTTTTCAGTTAACGGTCAGTAATTTTACTTGGCAAAATTTAGCGCGTTTAAAGCAGCTCAAGTTTGCTCGCTACGCGAGTTCATTTTTAGTGATTTGTTTTGCTTTAAGTCATAGTATTCATATTTGGGCAGACGCTAATTTAAAGTTTGATGTAACTAAACAAGATAACTTTTTACCACTCTCTTACCCTACAACGGCTAAAAGCTTATTAGCTAAAAATGATCTACTAGACATAGAAAGCTATAAACAAGCGCATAATGTGCAAATTAATCAACAAAACATTAGCTACCAATTGCCTACTCCGCTGACAAAATGCGAAGATTACACACCGGCTAAAATTGATATTTTTGTATTTGAAACAGCGCAGCAGCTTGCTCAATTTGCCAGTAATAAAAACTTGTATAGCACTAAGCAGTTTTTACAACCAACCGATCATAACGATATGCTCTTTAGTTTAGTTTATGGTTTACCAGCATTTTATAAATCTACAATTATAAATGAGCAAACATTACCCGCATGGCAAAGCCAACGTCGCAGTGTTGAAGTAACGGGTATTGCAGCGTTAAATTTTATTAACGATCAAACCCACACTAATAGTGCAATTAGAATTATTAAAGGCACTGATGATTTAGCACCTCGCGATAAAAATACTCATGTTTATGCTTTTAGTTTGGCTGATAATAATAAAGAGGTGGTAATTACCTCAACGCTTTATAGTTCAGATAAACGGATCACTCGCGTTAATGGCCTTATTCAACCTAGCGATATAATAGCGACCGCTGTTGGGCAGTATTTAAACTGCAACGCTATTGCTGAGCAAACTATGCTTGGTGTTAACTTACACCAGAAAAAAGATAATATGGGTGTTAATTATTCTCAAGGCGTGGTTATAGCGTATAAAAAGGATAGAATTACCTTAATTGATCCTGATGGCGACTTTAAAAATATTTCTGCCGCCGAAGGATTTTCTATTGAGCAAGGCTTAGACATTCCATTTTTAGTTCACAGTATCAAAAAGTTAAAAACCTTTACTCAATAAGGCTATTATTAACCTAGCTTGCTATACCGCCAAGCTAGGTTATAGTTTTACTTTAACGTTATTAATTTAACGCAGTAAAACACTCTTAGGGATAGCCAATATGATTAAGCTGTACTGTATTTTTATTTTCCTCTTGTTTACAACCTTAAGCTTTAACAGTTTCAGTGCAACCAGTTACTACAAGTGTGTTACACAAGAAGGCACCACCTTTTCTCAATTCCCGTGCGATAACAATGCCACCGTATACAAAGTTAACACCACAATAAATCAGCAAGTAGGCCCTAAAGTAGATTACACCAAGCAATTAAACGAACTGGAGCGCGAAAGCTTACTAGCAGGCTTACAGGCAGAGCTGCGCAGTAATCAACATAAGTTAGCAATATTAGATCGTAAAAAAGACCAAGCTGATTATAAACAGCAACAGCGCCTTAACCATATTTTAGCCAAGGAAGATAAAAAACGTATTGCCGCCGATATTGCTAAAAAACAAAAAGTAATTAACAAAAACTATAAAGCACAAATTAATATGGTAAAAAAGCGCATTAATAAATTACAAAAAAAAATAGACAACTATCAGTAACCTTTATCTCATGAATAAATAACATCTTAATTTAGCTTGGTTTTAAATCGAGAATAACATACTCTTAACAATGATAGAGTATAAGCTCTAGCGTCTAATAAGGAGTAATGATGCAGCCTCGTCATATTGCTGAATTAATTTTAACGGGCTTTAAAAAGCACTACCTGTTATTTCAAAAAACCACGGCAAAAGCACCGCTGGCGTTTGCTAAAAGAGACTGGCAAGCAATTAATGATATAAGCCGATTACGTATTAGCCATTATGATGATCGGGTTAACGAAACCACCGCCACACTTCGACAACAACAAACCGAACAACTCGACGAACAGCTGTGGCTAGAAGTAAAAAAGCTCTATCAACATTTTTTATGTTTTCATCCTCAGGCTGAGCTTGCCGAAACTTTTTATAACTCGGTATTTTGCCGCCTGTATCATCGCCGTTATTTTCATAACGACTTTATTTTTGTAGAAGCCACTCTAAAAGATGCGCCTGCAGTGCCCGTAGAAGCTGAGTATCGCAGCTATTTTCCTGTGGTTGACGGCCTAAAGCCCACAATTAAACAGATCATTAATCACTTTGATTTTAAAGCTCCCTTTGTAAACTTAGAGCGAGACATACGACTGCTGGTAAAAGCATTTTATAAACAAGCGCCCGATACGCACCATAAAGCATGGCAAATGCGCTTTGATATACTACACACCCCATTTTACCGTAATAAAGCTGCCTATATTGTAGGGCGAGTGGTATCGCAAAGCGGCGTACAGCCGTTTATTATTGCAGTACTACACCATGAAGATAAAGGCTTGTACCTAGACGCACTACTTACTAAATCGTCGCAAATGCGAGTTATTTTTGGTTTTGCGCGTGCCTACTTTATGGTAGAAACCCATGCGCCTTGCGCATTAGTGCGATTTTTAAACCAATTAATGCCCAATAAAACCATAGCTGAGCTCTACAACGCTATTGGCTTTCATAAACAAGGTAAAACCGAGTTTTACCGTGAGTTTTTAAATCATTTAACTCACTCTAACGACGAGTTTACTATCGCCCCTGGTACACCAGGCATGGTGATGATGGTATTTACCCTGCCCTCATTCGGCTATGTATTTAAAGTTATTAAAGATAAATTTGGCGAAAGTAAACCTTTTGGTCGTGATACCGTGTTAAAGCGCTACCAGTTAGTTAAAAAACACGATCGGGTTGGCCGTATGGCCGACACCATAGAGTATTCTAACGTCGTATTTCCTTTGGCGCGGTTTGATAGTAACTTGTTGCAGCAGTTGTACCAAACCATTGGTTCATCCATGGTAATTGAAGGCGACTGGCTAATTATCAAACATTTATATATTGAGCGACGCATGACACCGCTTAATCTATTTTTAGAAAATGCCGATGATGCCAGTGCCGCCGACGCGATTGAAGAGTACGGCCAGGCACTAAAAGAAATGATTGCTGTTAATATATTTCCCGGCGACATGCTGTTAAAAAACTTTGGTGTTAGTAAACACAAACGTATTATTTTTTATGATTACGATGAAGTGCAATATTTAACCGACATGAATTTTAGAGCACTGCCTAAAGCAAAAACGTATGACGACTACTTAATGGATGAGCAAAGCTATTCGGTTGCACCGCAAGATGTATTTCCTGAGCAACTTTGCACCTTTGTAATGCCTAACCCAATCTACAAGCAGTTTTTAATGAGCACACATCCAGAGCTTATTGATGTTAACTTTTGGAAGCAAGCACAGCAAAATATTAAAAATGGTCAGGTTAGCCATATTTATCCATACCCGACAGCACAACGTTTTATCCATCACTGGTAAAGCGTTAAGGACACACAATGAATATAAGTAAAATAGATTTAAATTTACTGGTTTATCTCGATACTTTATTGCGCGAATGTAATGTTACCCGCGCAGCAAACCGGTTAAGTATTACTCAACCTGCCATGAGCAATGGCTTAAAGCGCCTTCGTAACTTATTTAACGATCCTATTTTAGTACGCACCAGCGATGGCATGGTACCCACAGAGCGCGCGTTAGAGTTACAACCCGTTATTCGCGGAATATTAATGACCCTAGAGGAAACACTTGCGCCTAATCGTGAGTTTGAAGCAAGCCAAAGTAAACGCGTATTTAGAATAATGGCCAGTGACTATGCGGCCAGTACTTTAGCGCCCAAGCTATTAAGTAAATTACACGCAGAAGCCCCCGACACCACCTTAGATATACTCACCCCTAGTGATGTGACCTTTCATGATGTGGAAAATGGCAAAGTGGATATGGCAATCAATCGCTTTGAAAACCTACCGCAATCGTTTCATCATAAACGCATTTGGAAAGACAGTTTTTGCTGTTTAGTTAAATCCGATAACCCGATTATTGACAATTTTAGCCTAGAGAGCTACTTAAAAGCACGCCATATTTGGGTAAGTAAAACCGGTTTTGGTGTAGGCGTAGGAATGGATCCTAAAGATGTGCAAAAACTCGGCTGGGTTGATGAAGCACTCGCTCATTTTGGTAAACACCGTAATATTGCCACCTTTACCCGTAACTACCATGTGGCAGTACATTTAGCCAAAGTACAAAACTTAATAGCAACATTGCCCTCCAAAGCAGCTAACATTTATATAGACGATCCTAGTCTTAAAATATTAGAACCTCCTTTTCCTATTCCACCGTTTGAATTAGATATGATTTGGAGCCCGCTGTTACATCGCGATGCTAGTCATATTTGGTTACGTCAAAAAGTAGCCGAAGTTGCTGAAGAACTTAAGTAATACCGTTACAAAAGCTTTGTAAAATTTGCTTACTTAATCTAATAAGTAAGCAAACATCATCCTCACTATATATTTATTTCAATAAAAACAAACTACTACGAAAGTTCTTATAGTGGAACAACCTTTGCTTTTATATAAATGAACATTTAATTTCATTTATAAGAGAGGTCATTATGAACACCCATCAAAGTAATGAAGTAAATCATATTTCTGACATCATCCAAGTAATGAATAGTGGTATAGATTTTTACGAAAAAGCCCAACAGAACGTAAAAGATCCCGCTGTTGCCGCCCTTTTCCAGCGCATGATTGATGCGCGTAAGGTAACCGTTGAACGCTTACAACCTTTTGCTGTTAATGAACAAGGCGAACGTGAAGATGGCTCATCATTTGCGGTAGAAGCGCGCCGTGCTTACACTGCGCTTATCACTAAATTTAGCAGCAATAACGACGATACGTATATTAAAGAGCTAGAAGAAGTTGAGGATAAAACCCTCGAAGAAATTAAAGATGCAATGAAAAAACCACAACCCGCAGACTGCGAAGCTGTACTAGCTAAAGCATTACTAACAATGCAAAGCTGTCATGCTGAAATGAGCCGAATGAAAAAGCAGTAAGTAGCCTAAATTCTGGATAATAACTCAACCTAAAGCTGAGTTCAGGTTAAACAATTAAAAAAGCCCAGCATTCTTAAATGCTGGGCTTTATATTAAGTATAAAAATGGGAGTATCTATAATTAAAAGCGGTATTCTGCACCTAGGTAGTAATACGCACCGTTAAAGCCAAATGGGGCTGAACGGCGAGAGTATTTAAATACCCCTGGGCTGCTTACAATGGTATTGCCTTGGGCGTCTACAATAGTACCAGTACGTGAATTACCTATAGTATTTTCATCTGGGTAGACATCAAATAAGTTATTTGCACCAATATTTACCGATAAGTTCTCAGTTACAAAGTAATTTACTTTAACATCAGTTAATATTTCGGCACCGTAGGTCTGGCGGCCGCCATCTTCTACTGTGTACTCACCAAAGCGATTAAGTGACAAGTTAACTGTCCAATCATCACGTTGATAAAGCGCACTTAAGTTGATGCGATCCTCTGGTTGCCACTCTTCAATAATAGAAATTTCTTGGTCAGAGAACACGTCCTCAACCGGTACTGTTTCTAAACCTGAACCTGCAGGAGTAAATAACGACACCACATCGGTTTTAGTAAAGTTAGCTGCTAAGGTAAAATCAAGCGTACCGCCTAACCCTTCAGTGTTCCAGGTAGCAACAAAGTCAATACCTTGCGTTTCTGTATCAGCACCATTTAAGAAAAACTGACCCGCACCAGCACCTGAGCTTATTAATGCAGCGTCAAGACTTGGCGATAACCCTTTACCTAAACGATTACTAATAACTATACGGTCGTCTATATCAATTGAGTAATAGTCGAGCGTTACGTTAATATTGTCTGTTACGTTATACACTATACCTAAACTGCGGTTTTGCGACTTTTCTTCTGTTAATTTTGGAATACCTAAGCTTTGCGCTAATGTTGAATCGTTTCTAAAAGTACCGACTTCTTCGGCAACTAAGTTGCCAGTAACATCGTCAACAACAAACTGAGTACTGATATTATTAAAATACAGCTGCTGCATTGACGGCGCTCTAAAACCTGAGCTTAATGCACCACGCAGTGAAATATCGTCAGTAATCGACCAGTTACCCGCTAATTTAAAGTTAACCGTGTCACCAAAGCCTTTATAATTATCGTAGCGCAGTGCGCCCGATAAAATAACGTCTTCAATAATATAGGTTTCAGCATCAAGGTAGAACGATTAGTACTACTGTGTTTCGCATACTAATTATCATTAAGTAAGTAATATAATTTGCTAAATCAATATAAATACTCTA
>NZ_JBEOOE010000036.1:0-30134 GCF_040308885.1 Pseudoalteromonas sp. 120-MNA-CIBAN-0494 | reverse complement strand
TTGAATTTGAGGAACGACTCAGCAAGCATATTTAAAATCTAAAAACGGGCAGTTACACAGAATCCGTTACAGGCTCCAATGTTAGATTAATTGGTTACTTATAAAAAATGAAACCGCTAGAAATATATCTAAACGGTTTCATTGGTTAAATTATATTAAAGTAAGTGTATTAACCAAATACTTTCATACGTTCTTCAACCGGTTTAAACTCCTTGTCGCCTGCTGGCTGATCGATAGCGCCAAATACCATTTGTGCATTCAATTCCCAGTCTGCAGCTATGTTCCACTCATCTGCAACTTTTTGATCGATAACTGGATTATAATGTTGCAGGTTGGCACCAATGTCTAAGCTAGCCAATGCTGTCCAAATCGCATACTGATGCATAGCGCTGCTTTGTTGCGCCCAAATTGGAAATTTGTCAGCATACAAAGGTGCAGCTTCTTGCATGTTTCTTACTACGGCTTTGTCCTCGAAGAACAATACCGTACCTGCACCGGCTCTAAAGCCTGCAATTTTATTTTTAGTACCTTGAAATTTTTCGTCGTCACCAACGATAACTCTAAGCGTTTCTTCAGTAATGTCCCACAGTTTGTGATGCTCATCACCAAACAAAACGACGATACGTGCCGACTGAGAGTTAAAAGCTGATGGCGTATGCAAAACCGCGTGCTCAACAAGCTTAACTACTTCTTCGTTAGAAACTGGCAACTGATCGCTTAGAGCATAGATAGAGCGACGCTTCTGTGCTAATTGTTGTAGATCTTTTAAATTTGACATTTTCAATTCAGACATGAGTATCTCCTGTGGTTGTTCAAATATTTAAGTAATTAAAAAACTAATCTATTTACAGTTACTTACCTAAAAGTAACCAAAAACCGAGCACTAACAATAAATAATTCATTATCTTTAAAAATAACACTTTATCCAGTACTTCATTAATTTTTACCCCTAACCAATTACCTACAAATGCCAGTGGGAAAAAGGCCAGTGCAGTTAAAATTGTCTCACCCGTTAACAAGCCGAACGATAAAGCTGCAATAAGTTTTATTACATTCATCATTGCGAAAAATATCGCCGCGGTAGCAACAAACTTACCCGGAGTAAGCCCTATCGCTGTGAAATAAATAATAATGGGTGGCCCACCCGCATGCACTAAACTGCTGGTAATACCGGAGAACATGGACATTATCCCCGCGCCAATTTTATTACTGAGAATTTTAAGCGAGCTTTTTTTAAAGAAAATATTTTTAATTGAAAAAACAATACATATTAAGGCGATTATCAAGCGTAAGTGCTTTGCATTAATAACGTCTATAATTAAATAAGCAATGAGCACACCTACTATTGCCCCAGGAATTAGGGGCAGAAGTAGTTGATTGTCCCATTTTCGCCAGTAACTTCTTACGCTTAACATGTCGCCAATAATTAATAGTGGCAGCATCAGTGCAATGGCTTGCGCTGCTGGCAATTTTAGCATTAGCAGCGGCACGGCAAACACGCCTAATGCCCCTGCAAACGCTGATTTTGAAACACCTATTAACACAACAACAGCTGCTATTAAAACAAGTGTTGTAATATCCATACTAGAAATCCGCCGGTAATTCAAACCATAAGGCTTCAAGTTCAGCTGTTGCTTCAAGGTTTAACTCTGTCGCAGGGTCAACCGCAAAGGCATCACCTGCAGCAAATTCTTTACCATCAACCATTACGCTACCTTTTACAATGTGCAGGTAACCAATTTGCTTACCCGAGGCCAGCATAAACGTTTGTTGCGCGTTTAAAACTAAGCGTGACAAGCTTGCATCTTGATTAATTGACAATGCATTTTCGCCGCCTTCTGGTGTAAGTAATGGCGTTAGTGGACCATTTTGCGCAATACTTTTTTGCTCATAACTTGGTTTAATTCCCATTTTATTGGGCTGTATCCAAATTTGTAAAAACTTAACTTGGTCAGTGTTAGATGCATTATATTCTGAATGCATTACGCCACTGCCCGCACTCATACGTTGTACGTCGCCTGCCGGTACAGTGTGCTTATTGCCTTCACTGTCCTCATGCTTTAATGCGCCTTGCATAACATACGAAATAATTTCCATATCGCGGTGCCCGTGCGTCCCAAAACCTTTACCTGGCATAACCATGTCGTCGTTTATTACGCGCAGTGCTGAAACACCCATATGTTTTGGATCGTAGTAACTGCCAAAAGAAAAACTATGTTTGCTTTGCAACCAACCAAGATCGACCGAGCCGCGCTCTTGTGACTTTCTTATATATTTCATTATAAATTCCTTCATCTATTTCAATGAAGCCAGTTTACTACTGTGTTTATACGATTAAAATTAGCTGTTTTAGTATCAATCATTCTATTTAAAAGAATGTTTATTGTAATTCTTCACATTGGTATCTTAGTTCAGCTAAAAAAGCGCTGGCTGCTGGACCTAAGCTGTCGCCATCTTTAAAGATTAAATGCAACTGCATAGAGCGCTTGCTGTTATGTTGCAAAGGGAGTGTTTTGAGTTTGCCCTGTGCTAGTTCATTTTTAATAGAAGTTAAAGGTAGCCAAGCAAAACCTAAACCACTGCAGATCATATCAATAGAAGTGCGTAAATGACTCACCGTCCAGCGCTGGTTAGCACCTAACCAGCCTGCATCACTTTTACGATGCATACCTGAGTCGCGCACTACAATTTGACGATGACTTTTTAAATCCTCTGCGGTTAAATCTCTCCCCAAAGAATGTAATGTGTGATCTGGATTAGCAACTGCAATAAAGTCTATTTGGCAAAGTTGCTCACTAAAACCTTCTGTTAATGCAACCGGTGAAATAGCAATATCTACATCTGCATTTTCAATCAGTTCCCTTGCCCCACTCAGTACCGACTCCACCAACTCAATTTGCAGCATTGGGTATTGGGCAGAAACAGTATCAAGCACTTTATACAGCCTTGCTTGTGGAAACATTTCATCAACTGCAATTTTTAGGCTCCCTTCTGTGCCTTGACCAAGAGTATGTCCCACTATTTCCAGCTTAGCGGCTTCATCAAGCAAAAAGTTGGCGCGCTTAAGCATTAGCTCACCTGCTTGAGTCAAAACAGTTTTTCGCCCTTCAATTTCAAATAACTTAACATCGAGCGAGCTTTCTATTTTACCCACCGCATTATGAATACTTGACTGGCTTTTATGAATTCCTTGTGAGGCTTGATTAAAGCCACCAAATTGCACCACAGAGCGAAACATTCGCCATTGCTCTAGTGTGACTCTAAGCATGATTACCTCTTATTGCTTTATATTTTATTTTTGTTGTTAATTCTGCAGGCTATCTTCAGACAAGTTAAACTTGAGCAAAACCACACCTAGTTATGATGTATAAATAGATGTGGCTTTTATTCGGATCTCAGGTAATTAGCTATTAAAGCTCAATAGCTTTGGCATTATTTAAGTGGAATAAACTCTTTATCATCACCTGGAATAGTTGGAAAGCGCCCATTTTCCCAATCGTCTTTCGCCTGCTCAATGCGCTCTTTGCTAAATGACACAAAGTTCCAATACAAAAATGGTACTTTTTCAAATTTATCGCCGCCTAACATAATAAAGCGACCGTCACTTGCCAGTGTAATTTCGCTATCGCCTGGCTCTAATAAAATAAACTCATTAGTACCAAACGTTTCACCGTTAACAGTTACTTCGCCACAAATGGTAAATATTGCAGTTTCTTGTTCTGGGTGTGGGCGCTTTATAACACTTCCTTTGCTGGCAACAACATCAATATAAAACATGGGTGAATAGGTTTTAACCGGCGAACTTAAACCATAAGCTTCACCCACCACTAATCGCATCATTACTCCTTCGTGGGTAATGTGCGGTAATTGGTTTTTTTTCACATGATTAAATGACGGTTCAATTTCTGCCATAGCTTCTGGCAATGCAACCCAACACTGTAAACCACTAATTGAATGTGGATTTGCTCGTACTTCAAAGCTTTCACGCTCTGAATGGGTAATACCTTTGCCAGAGGTCATCCAGTTAACATCACCGGGGCGAATTTCTAAATTATTACCCAGCGAATCACGATGTAAAATACTACCATCAAATAGGTAAGTTAGTGTTGATAAACCAATATGTGGATGCGGTCTAACATTTATACCTTGGCCCGCAGGGAAATTATTTGGCCCCATTTGGTCAAAGAAAACAAATGGACCTACCATGCGTTTTTCTTGATGAGGTAAAACGCGTTTTACATTTAATCCACCAATATCATGCTCTTTAGCTTTAAGCACTTTAGCCATAATAAACATCCTCTTAAGTTGCTTTATAAAAATAAACGTATGTTATTTGTAATTTATATACATTCAACTATCTACGATTCATATTGTAATTTAATGATAGCCAACATCCGTTGTTCTTATTTAATTAATGAATAACGCCACTTTAGCCCGCAGCATTCTTTCTTTGAGAATGTTAGCATGTCATTGCAATAATACAAAAGAAACCGGTAATTTACATGGTTGTTTTTTATTCTTATTTTAAATTAAACCGTTCTTATTTTTAGGTTAAAACGTGCATACCTGTGAAAATGTTTATACCTGTAAATAGTGCTGCAGTACAAAATACCAAATAGTTTAGCTAGTTTTATCGCAAAGAAAATTCATAGCATACAAGGTATTTAACTTATTAAGTTGTCTATACTTTAAGCTAAAATATAATTTTAGCACTTAAAATAGTACGCTAGCGCAAAAGTATATTTGCATTAATTGCTATTACTGAGCTTGTTTTTTTTACCCTCAATGGCTTAATATTTATACTAATCCAAAGCTTAAAAACAGCTAATACAATATTATACTAATGTTTGAGTAGCCGTTATTTTAATCAAACTTAACCTTTGGTACATATTTTGTACCAACAGAAAAACCCCGTATCTAATTAATAAATAAAAACAAATAGTTAAATCCATTGAAAAAATGCAATTTTTTAAATTTTTTTCTGGACAATTTATTTTCCTCAGCTAACATCTAGCTAGAACATAGCTATTTCCTCACAACTCTACACGCCCTATGATTTGAGCTTTAACAGACTCTATTTGCGGGAAGTAGATACACACCCTGATATGTATTCGAAGTTTATCTTCATCAGTTTTGCAATTTCAGGCAATTAATTGCCCGCATACTGACATCCGGCGAAGGCTAACAAGCCAACTCCGTCAATTTGACCGAATCCACACATGTGGACGTTCTTAAAGATTTTGCTATCTTAAGGCTATACCCCTGCGCGTCAGAAAAGCCATAAATTTAGCGAAAGGTGCACTGCTGGGCCTATATAAAAGGTATATGTTGGAATGATGACACTTTCCTCCATGCCCGTAACACATCGGGCAGACGCTAAATCTGGGCATAGCTTTGATGCCAATCGCCACTGGGCGGCTTCTTTAACGCTCGGCTTCTGTGCTCAAAACAGCGGCGATACACGTGTTACGCGCATGAATATTGCTCGTCATTATGGTCCATTACGTGTGCAAAGACCTTTTTACCCTGAAGGCAAAGATGGTTGCTGTCACGTGTATTTACTGCATCCGCCCGGTGGGGTTGTGAGTGGCGATGCGCTCAATATCGATATTTCGCTCACTAAAGGTGCGCATAGTTTAATTACCACACCTGCTGCCAATAAGCTTTATAAAGCCGACAGCAACGGGGTTGCATGGAGCCAAACTACTAATTTAAAAGTGGATGACAACGCCATTTTAGAGTGGTTACCGCAAGAAACCCTCGCCTTTGATGGCTCTCGTGGGCTGCAAGTATTTAACATTGAACTGGCTAAAACAGCTAAGTGCCTAGGCTGGGAAATACTAGGCCTTGGTCGCCCTGCCAGTGATTTGCCCTTTGCTACTGGCTGTATTGAGCAGCGCTTTAAGTTAACCCAAGACGGTAAGCCATTGTGGTTAGAGCGTCAAAATTTAGACCCCACTCACCCTAGATTTAACGGTAAATGGGGCCAAGGTGGTGCTACCGTACATGGCACATTTTGGACAGTTGGCTTAAACGATCCAGCAGCAGCTATTGCTGCACTGCGTGAACAACTACCGCCCAGTAATAATTGGGCCGCTACCTACCGCCGTGACGTTTTATTAGTGCGCTATTTAGGGCACGAACGTAACCAAGTATGGAAATTATTTGAACAAGTACGCAACATACTTCGCCCGCTATTAAGCGGACATCAAGCCACCATACCACGGATTTGGTTAACCTAATTTTTAACTGTTTGTCATGGCTAAAAATGACAACAATAATTCTATCGCCTATGCTCTTTAGGTGATTAATTAAACACTATTATTTACCAAGGTGTTAATTATAAGCAGAGCCTAGTTATTGCTTATGATTAGCCTCTTGGCTGAAGAAAACTGTACCGATATTTTAAACATATCGTCTTAGCTTTTGCTTAGGCGAACACACTACCTGTGCCAATTAGTCATAGGTAATTAATATAACAACATCGAGGACTATGGAGTTAGCGATGGAATTAACACCCAGAGATAAAGATAAATTAATGTTATTCACTGCAGGTTTACTTGCAGAGCGACGCAAAGCCAAAGGGCTAAAACTAAATTACCCAGAAGCAATTGCTCTAATCACCTGCGCTATTATGGAAGGTGCGCGCGAAGGACGCACAGTGGCAGAAATGATGGCATTGGGTCGTGAAATGTTGACCCGCGACGATGTAATGGAAGGCATTGCTGAGATGATTCAAGACGTCCAAGTAGAAGCAACGTTTCCTGACGGTACCAAACTGGTCACTGTGCATAACCCTATAGTTTAAGGAAGTTCGTTATGATTCCAGGTGAATATCAACTAAAAAGTGGCGATATTGAACTGTGTGTTGGCCGTAAAAGCATCACCATTAATGTTGCTAATAAAGGGGATCGACCTGTACAGGTTGGCTCTCATTACCACTTTGCCGAAAGTAACCCAGCACTGAGTTTTGATCGCGAGCAAGCCTATGGTTATCGCTTAGCTATTGCTGCTGGTTTAGCAATTCGCTTTGAACCAGGACAAACCCGTGAAGTATCTTTGATCCCCTATTCAGGTTTACGTCGTCTTTACGGTTTTCGTGGTGAAGTAATGGGACCTTTAGACAATAAACCTAAACAGGAGAGCGTGTAATGAAAATATCTCGTCAAGCCTATGCTGACATGTATGGCCCAACCACGGGTGATAGAATTCGTTTAGGTGATACCGAATTATGGGTCGAAATAGAACATGACCATACCCATTATGGTGAAGAAGTAAAATTTGGTGGCGGTAAAGTTATTCGTGATGGCATGGGTCAAAGCCAACGCTGTGATGACGCCGTTATGGACACGGTTATCACTAACGCAGTGATTATCGACTGGTGGGGCATTATTAAAGCCGACGTGGGTTTAAAAAATGGCCGCATTGCTGCTATTGGCAAATCTGGCAACCCTGATACACAGCCCGATATAGACATTATTATTGGCCCAGGTACCGAAATTATTGCCGGTGAAGGTCAAATTTTGACCGCCGGTGGCGTTGATACCCACGTGCACTATATTTGCCCACAACAAGTTGACGAAGCGCTCATGAGTGGCCTAACCACCATGATTGGCGGCGGCACTGGCCCAGCAACAGGCTCAGTAGCTACAACACATACACCGGGGCCATGGCATTTAGGCAAAATGATGCAAGCCGTGGACGATTTACCGATTAATATTGGTTTTCTAGGTAAAGGCAGCGCAAGTACTCCCGAAGCACTTGAGCAACAAATTAAAGCCGGCGCTATGAGTTTAAAAATTCATGAAGATTGGGGCGCAGCACCCGCTTCTATTAGCAATGCTTTAGATGTTGCCGATCGCTACGACATTCAAGTTGCCATTCATGCTGATAGCCTCAATGAATCTGGTTTTGTGCAAGATACTTTAGAGGCATTTAAAGATCGTTGTATCCACACCTATCATACCGAAGGTGCCGGTGGTGGCCATGCTCCTGATATTATTGTTGCTTGTGCTATGCCTAATGTGTTGCCGTCGTCAACTAACCCGACTCGCCCATACACTATTAATACCGTGGATGAGCACCTTGATATGTTGATGGGCTGTCATCACCTCGACCCCAACATTCCTGAAGATGTAGCCTTTGCCGACTCACGTATTCGCCGTGAAACAATTGCGGCCGAAGATATTCTTCATGATATGGGCGTTATTTCGATGATGTCCTCTGACTCGCAAGCTATGGGTCGCATTGGCGAAGTAGTGTGTCGTACGTGGCAAACCGCTCATAAAATGCGCGTGCAACGTGGTTTATTACCAGAAGATGAAGCACTGGGCGCCGATAACTTTCGCGCAAAACGTTACATTGCCAAATACACTATTAACCCAGCTATCACTCACGGTATAAGCCATGAAGTAGGCTCAATAGAAGTGGGTAAATTTGCAGATTTAGTACTGTGGAAACCGCCATTTTTTGGGGTTAAACCATCAATTATATTAAAAGGCGGCATGATTGCAGGTGCGGCAATGGGCGATCCAAACGCAGCTATTTCTACACCACAACCAGTACATTACCGCCGTATGTTTGGTGCATTAGGTAAAGCAGTAAGTGCAACACGTATGACCTTTGTAAGCCAAGCTGCTATGAATACTGGGCTTGAAGAAAAGCTCGGTTTGAAAAGCCAGCTTGTGGCCTGTAAAAATGTGCGACAAGTGCGTAAATGCGATATGAAGCTCAACGATGCTTGCCCAGTATTAACGGTAGATCCGCAAACGTATGAGGTTCACGCTGACGGTGTATTACTTACCTGCGAACCTGCAACTGAATTACCGTTAGCCCAGCGCTACCATTTGTTTTAATCCATTTTTAGGACAATTTAATGTTTGAATTAACAAAAAGAATAGATAGCAACACACAAGATGCTGTGTTCGATACCCTCACTTTGCCATACGAGTTACGTATTCGTGGTCGCCTAAAAGCAGTGACCGACAATGGTCATGATGTTGGTTTATTTCTTGACCGTGGCCCAGTGCTTCGTAATGGCGATTTACTGCGTGCCAGCAGCGGCGAAGTATTTAGTATTAGCGCTGCCGATGAGCCGGTTACCACAGCATACATAGAAAACGGCTTGCCTTTGGCACGTTTATGTTACCACTTAGGTAACCGCCATGTGTCACTTGCAATTGGCGTTGATGCTGATGGTCGCCATTGGATACGTTTTCCGCCAGATCATGTATTAGAAGAGTTAGCGGTACTTTTAGGCGCGCAATTAACGCACCATCAAGCACCGTTTGATCCAGAATCTGGTGCATATGCACACGCGGGTCGTGAGCAATCGCATGCTCACTCCCATGAACATTCACATGCCGATGGTCATACTCATGCACACTAATACTGAGCCAACACAAAGCAGTGATCTGGCATTATTGGGCTTGATGCAATTGATCAGCCCTGCGCTGCCAATTGGTGCTTTTGCTTGGTCTCAGGGGTTAGAAAGCGCGTTTGAACTTGGCTGGGTTACTAATGAGCAACAACTTGGCGAATGGTTAGAAGGTGTGCTTGACGACGGTTTAACGCGCTGCGAATTACCGGTACTTGCTCGGCTACAAAACTGCTGGGCTAAAAGCGACAGCGAAGGTTTAAGCTACTGGAACGAATGGCTACATGCAAATCGTGAAACTGCCGAATTAAGCGATGAAGATACTCGCTTAGGCTTAGCCCTGATGCGTTTGCTCAACAGTTTACAGTTACAGCCACAAATCGAGCAAGGACATGCAGCATTACCGCAAGACCCAGGTTATGTCACCGTTTTTGCCTGGTTAGCGCAGCAGCGACAAATTCCAGTACGCCAAAGCTTACTCGGGTTTGTTTGGGGCTGGTTAGAAAACCAACTGGCGGTTGCCTGTAAAGCAATGCCGCTTGGCCATACTGCAGCGCAGCGTTTAATTGAGCAATTACGGCCTAAAATGGTTATCGCAATCGACACTGCATTAGCATTAGCCGACGACCAACTTGGGCCAATTATGCCTGGCTTAGCGCTTGGTAGTGCACAGCACGAAACACAATATTCAAGATTATTTCGAAGCTAATACGCTTCTATATACATAAGGAAAACAGCAATGACACATTGTTTACGAATCGGCGTTGGCGGCCCAGTTGGCTCTGGCAAAACAGCTTTATTACGTCAATTATGTAAAGCATTGAAAGATCACTATGATATCGCCGTGGTTACAAACGATATTTATACCCGCGAAGATGCTGACTTTTTACTTAAACACGACGCACTCCCAGCGGACCGTATTTTAGGAGTAGAAACAGGTGGTTGCCCACATACGGCAATTCGTGAAGATGCTTCTATGAACTTAGCTGCGATTGACGACTTACAAGCACGCCACCCCAATTTAGAAATAGTACTGGTTGAATCTGGCGGCGATAACTTATCAGCTACTTTCAGCCCAGAGCTTTCTGATTTAACACTTTATGTGATTGACGTGTCTGCTGGCGACAAAATTCCACGTAAAGGTGGCCCAGGTATCACTAAGTCTGACTTATTAATAATTAATAAAATTGATATCGCAGAATATGTACATGCTTCGTTAGAGGTAATGGAACGTGACTCGAAAAAAATGCGCGGTGAACGCCCTTTCGTTTTTGCTAACCTTTACGATGGTGTTGGCTTAGAAGAAATCATCAGCTTTATTTTAAAGCAAGGCATGTTACCTGAACGCCGACCTGGCAAGCCAAATAGTATTAATTAAGCAACACAATTTTTAATCAAAACACAATTCAATAGTAAAAAATATAAACGGAGAATAGTATGAAAATAATGACCAAATTACTGATGGGATTAGGCCTAATGCTAACAGCTACTGCAGCTTTAGCCCACCCTGGTCATGGCGTTGAAACCCATAACGGTTTTCTTAGTGGCTTGTTACATCCACTGATGGGTATTGACCACTTATTAGCAATGGCAGCAATTGGCTTTTGGAGTATTCGCCAAAGCACAGCAATGAAACGCGGCGCGCCATTATTTGTAGTTGGCGGCATGGTTTTAGGTGCGGCCCTTGCTTGGAGTGGCTTAAGCTTTGCAGGCGTTGAAACCGGTATTGCAATGACCGTATTACTAGCCGGTATTTTAATTGCCACTATGGCTAAATTACCAACCGTATTAGGCGCAAGCTTAGTCGCTTTATTTATGCTTACACATGGTTATGCCCACGGTGCAGAAATGGCTGAAGGCGCAAGTATATTGAGCTACATGGCAGGCTTTGTTGTTGCTACTTTAGCTATCACCTTTATTGGTCGTGGTTTAGGCACACTTATGCTAAAAGCTGATAACCGCGCTACCCGTGCACTTGGCGGTGTTGTTGCTGTAATTGGTGGCGTATTGGCAGTTGGCTAATAGCAACTGAATTTATTATCCCCATTAGGGTAGCTTTACTGTCGCTAACATAGTTGATGCTATGGTTACCCTTACCTTCAAATCAATGACTATCGAGCAGCAGCTAGATAGTCTGCGAGAATAAACCCACTTTTAATGTGGTTAATTTTAACCTCATTATAACTATCTCAGCTAGGAGAAATATCAAGATGAGCGGCACAATCATAAAGCTTTCAAGAAACACCAATAATGCACCAAGCAGCACTGTAGCTACACAAACAGTTGCTTTTTCGCATTACAATAATATTTCAGCACAATTACCGATTGCTCCTAAAAGCGGTAACATTGTAGCTGATGATATAAAAACACAGGCAAAACAGTGTTTAACAAATATTAAAGCGGTTATTGAAAGTATTGATCATGTTATGGACGATGTGATTAAAATTAATGTGTTTTTAAAAAACATCACAGATATTGATGCTGTAAACGACGTATACGCTAGTTTCTTCCAAGACTACTTACCAACACGCACAACAGTTGCCGTGGCAGCTTTACCGCTAGAGGGTGCATTAGTACAAATGGATGCGCTTATCTCTAATGGCGAAGGTACTACACCACAAGCGCCTTGCGATTTAATTAAAGTAGCAAAAAATAGCAATAATGCACCTATATGCCCAGTGTCTACGCATACAGTTGCTTTTTCTCATTACAATAATATTTCTGCTCAGTTACCTGTCGATCCTAAATCGGGAGAAATAGTAACCGGTGGTATAAAAAATCAGACTAAACAGTGTTTAAGTAATATTAAAGCTATTTTAGAGAGTATTGACGTACCCTTTGACGACATAGTTAAGGTAAATATATTTGTTAAAAACCCAGTAGATATTGACGCAATAAACGAAGTTTATACAACCTTTTTTCCAGACTCAGCTATTGCCAGAGCTGTAGCTTACGTACCAGCAAGATCAACCATGGTTGTTGCAGCACTACCTATGGATGCTTTAGTACAAATTGATGCAGTTATATCCCATGGAGATGGCACACCACCACAAGCAGTTGAGGACAGACACGGCATTATTATTAGAGCAAGTAACACACAAAATGCACCAATTAATGCCCTATCTACACAAACAGTGGCATTTTCGCACTACAACCATATTTCAGCACAATTACCCATTGATGCAAAAACGGCTAATCTTGTAGCTGATGACGTAACAACACAAGCAACACAGTGCTTAAACAATATTAAAGCCATTGTAGAGAGTATTGATCATGTTATGGACGACCTTGTAAAAGTTAACATTCAAGTTAAAAACATTAGCGATATTGCCGCTATTGATAAAGTGTACGCCAGCTTCTTTAAAGGTGATTTGCCAGCAAGAACTGTGGTAGGCGTATCAGCTATCCCTATGAACGCGCTAGTACAAATTGATGCGGTAGTGTCTAACGCTGAAGGTACGCCACCTAAGTTATAATTGTAAACTTGGGTTTATAAGCAATGGTGATTAATCACCAACTAAATACAAACATGACTTTAAACGTTAAGTTTGCATAAATAAGGGCAGCGCAAAATCCACTCGGATCTCTACGCTGCCCTTTTTAATTTTTGCGTCTCCACTATTATCTTGAATTTAAGTAATTAAATACAGATTGCACAATATTGAATACAAAAGCTGCCCAATATTTCTGTGTACATAATAATTTCACCTAGTCATAAGTGTATTTTAAATATACGACATTATGTTTACCTGCTTCCCTATTAGCTGGTAACGGCTCGTGCTATGGTTGAAACGTAAACTAGTTAAAAATAAAAGTGTTTAATAAATATGTATTAAATACTCAGTGCACATTCTAATCGTTAACATTAAACGAATAAGGATAAAAAATGAGTAATAATGTAGATATTAATAATCGCCCTGATTACGACCATGTAATACAAGATATAGCTGATTATGTATTAAATTATAAAGTAAGCAGCAAGGAAGCACTCAATACTGCCCGTAACTGTTTAATAGACACTTTAGGGTGTGGGCTATTAGCGCTGCGATTTCCTGAATGCAGCAAACTCCTCGGCCCTATAGTAGCAGGTACTATTGTGCCTAATGGTGCACGCGTACCGGGCACATCTTTGGTACTCGACCCTGTAAAAGCGGCATGGGATATTGGCTGTATTATTCGCTGGCTCGATTATAACGATACTTGGTTGGCCGCCGAATGGGGTCATCCGTCAGATAACTTAGGTGCTATTTTAGCCGTTGCTGATCATCTATCTCAAGTGAGACTGAGCAAGGGTGAACAACCTTTAACAATGCGCGAAGTGCTAGAAGCCATGATCATGGCGCATGAAATTCAAGGCGTAATAGCGCTAAAAAATTCGTTTAATCGGGTGGGTTTATGCCACGTATTATTAGTACGGGTTGCATCTACTGCGGTTACCACTAAAATGATGGGCGGCAATAAACAACAAATTATGGCCGCTATATCACAAGCTTGGGTAGATGGCTCAGCGCTGCGTACCTATAGGCATGCACCCAATGCAGGCTCTCGTAAATCATGGGCTGCTGGCGATGCAACTTCCCGAGCTGTTCATTTAGCTGATATATCTATGCGTGGTGAAATGGGCATTCCAAGCGTGTTAACAGCCCCGCAATGGGGGTTTTATGATGTCTCTTTTTCTAAAACCAACAAAGACCAAGCACTTAAACCTGAGGCCGAACGGCAGTTTTTATTCACCCAAGACTACGGCAGTTATGTTATGGAAAATATTTTATTTAAAATATCGTTTCCTGCTGAGTTTCATGCCCAAACAGCCGCTGAAGCGTCGGTTATTTTACATCCTCAGGTAAAAGATCGGTTAGCTGATATTGATAAAATTGTTGTGCGTACTCACGAGTCGGCCATTCGTATTATTTCAAAAACGGGTTCCCTTGCTAACGCAGCCGATCGCGATCATTGTTTACAATACATGATTGCAGTGCCGTTAATATTTGGCAATTTAACCGCTGATCATTACGAAGACGAATTTCATAACGCACACCCGATTATTGATGAGCTGCGCAACAAAATGCACATTGTAGAAGATGCACGCTTTACCAAAGAATATTTAGAGGATGATAAACGCTCTATCGCCAATGCTATTCAGGTATTCTTTAAAGATGGCAGTAGCACCGAGGACATAGTTATAGAATACCCTGTGGGTCATCGTCGCCGTCGTGAGGAAGGGATACCACTATTGGAGCAAAAATTTAAAGCTAATTTAGCATCCCGCTTTGAGAATAAACAATGCCACACTATTTTCACGCTTTGTAAAAATCAAACAGCGCTTGAGGCCATGCTTGTAAATAGCTTTATGGACTTATTTGTTATTGAGTAAGTACACCGCTGGCTGGTTTATTAAAGCGCGTAAATTTAATTATATGGCCAAGTAGTTAAGGCCATAACTTTAAAAGTCACAACTCGCGCCAATAAGAGGATTTAATATGACTGAGCAAAATGAACACAGTATCGCAAACTTTGCAGCGTTAAAAACCGCCATAGTAAATGCAGAAGAAGAGTCAGTAAAAGCGCTATTAACAAAGCAACCTATGCAAGATCTTGAAAAAAGTTACCTAATCGATTTAGCCAAATTAAACAGTAATCAGGCTATTTTAAAGATACTCGAAGATATTCCCGTTAAAAAATAGCTCATAGCCCTTATACTAAATAGCCAATAAAGCTGTGCTATGTATTAGCACAGCTTTATTTAAATATTTTCAAAGTGATAGCTAATATATTTATTATAAACTTCGCCCGGCTTTAGTATTGAGTTTTCAAAATCTGGAAAGTTTACTGCATCGCTATAATTTTGAGCTTCTAAACACACTCCCTGATCAGGGCTTAATGGTGCGGCTAAAAATGCACCAGTATAAAGCTGTATAGATGCTTGGTCGGTGTACAACGACATTTTAACTTTATTGCGTAATGAGCTTAATACCGCTGCAGCTTTGTTTGCTTGTGGCTGATTTATAACAAAACAATGATCAAACCCTGTTGGCCCTGTTAGTTGTGGGTGCTGAGCTGACTGCAGACGCTGGCCAATAATAACCGGTTGGTCAAAACAAAAGTCACTATTTTTGACACTTAACACTCTACCCGTTGGTAAGCTGTTATTGTCACGCTCTAAATAGCTGGCCGCATTTATTTGTAACGTGAGTGGCAAGCAATTTTGCTCACCTAAATTAAAGTAGCAATGATTAGTAGCGTTAATAGGGGTTGCTTTATTTGTGGTTGCGCTAAAACTCATAGTCAACTTATTATCATGTGATAAATGATAACGTATTTGCATTTCAACCTTGCCAGGAAAGCCTTGGTCGCCATCTTCTGAGCTTAAGCTCAAAATCACTTCGTTGGCAGTACTCGATTGCACTTGCCAAAAACGCAGAGAAAAGTTATCCGCCCCGCCATGTAAGCAATTTTCACCATCATTTTTACTCAGTAAATATTGCTCACCTTCAAGCTCAAAACTCGCACCACTAATACGATTAGCAACGCGACCACAAGTAGCACCTAAATAATAAGTATCGGTTAAATAACGATTGGTATCGGCATACCCGACTGTCATTTCTGTGGGTGTATCGTTTACCGGAAATAAAATAGATTTAACCCGCGCGCCATAATTTAATATTTCGACCCGCATGCCTTGCTCATTGCTTAATATATAACTGTGTAATTGATTCATTTACTGTTTTCTTGTTATGTCTATTAGAACACAAAAAAATCAAAGCAACCTAAGCTGCTTTGATTCACTATATTTTGCGTTAAACACGTGAGCAGATAGCTATGGCTGTCATACTCACTTAGTAAGCATTCTGCATTACCACCAAGTAGTATACAAAGCGATTAAGATGATAACTACACCCAATGCCGCTATGTTGAAGTTGCTTGAGGTTTTAAAGTTAACATCGTCTAGGCTAACGCTACTGTCTTGGCCTTTATCTGGCTTAGCTAATGATACAATTACACACAATGCCAAACACAGTAAAAATACTAAGCCAACTCTGTCCATAAATGGCAACGCCACCCAGTAAACTTTTAACAGGATTGAGAATACAGCCGAGCCAATTGCAGCAGCTAACGCACCCGCTGAACTGGCTTTTGACCAAAACATACCCATTACAAAAATCACTACAATACCTGGAGTAAAGAAACCGGTGAACTCTTGAATATATTGAAACGCTTGATCGAACTTACCTAATAATGGCTCTGCCACAACCAAGGCTATAGCTAAAGATATTAATGCAGCTGAGCGGCCTATAAATACATAATGTTTTTGTGATTTACCTGGTTTTAACTTGCTGTAAATATCCATAGTGAAAATAGTTGAAATACTGTTAGTCATAGAGGCAAGTGATGAAACAATTGCCGCCACTAATGCAGCAAAAATAAGACCTTTAATACCTGTTGGCATTAACGCCATCATAGATGGATACGCTTGATCTGGCGTGGTAAGTTGCGGGTATAAAACAACCGCAGCAATACCTGGCAACACTACAATTACTGGCATTAGTAATTTTAAATAGGCAGCAAAGGCAATACCTTTTTGTGCTTCTTTAAGGTTTTTAGCGGCAAGTGCGCGTTGAATAATATATTGATTAAATCCCCAGTAGCTAATGTTCATTATCCACAGGCCACCAATTAATACAGATAAACCAGGTAAACTCATATAATGCGGGCTATCTGGGCTTAAAATCATATCAAAGTGGTTTGGAAGCTGATCAGTTAAAACGCCAAAGCCTGCTATTATTCCGTCGCCATCTGCTACTGCATCAAGTGCTAAGTAACTTAAAAATAAGCCACCAAATACCAGCAGTACTACTTGTAAAATATCGGTATAAGCAACGGCTTTCAAACCACCATAAAGTGAATAAGCGACTGAAAATAAGGCTAAAAAGATCATTCCGTACATCCAGTCAACACCGGCAACAGTTTCTATTGCTAAACCACCAAGCCATAAAACAGCGGTTAAATTTACAAATACATATACCGCTAGCCAAAACAGCGCTAACACTGTTTTAACTTTGCTATCAAAGCGTTGCTCTAAATATTGCGGCATAGTAAATATTTCATTTTTAAGAAATATCGGCAGCATATATTTACCTACAATAATTAAGGTAATTGCCGCCATCCACTCATAAGATGCAATAGCTAAACCAATCGCATAGCCCGAACCAGACATACCAATAATTTGTTCTGCCGATATATTTGAGGCAATTAATGATGCACCAATTGCCCACCAAGGCAGTGCTTTACTAGCAAGAAAGTAGTCTTCGGTATTTTTACTAGCACCTTTCTCCTCTCGCGAGATCCACAGCGCGAGTACTAATAACCCCACCACATAAGTAACAAATATGGCAATGTCGAGCGGTTGTAATTTCATAGCTTTAACCTTGTTGTCTTATTGATTTTTATTGTGTTTTATTAATTACTAAAAGCACCTTGCGAAGCCAGGCATACGTAAACGTCTGCTTGAAGCCCTGTTTTTGCATAATAATGTGTATCAATAGCGTTACGTACTTGCTCAACTAAATGATCCGGTGTTAAAGCAACGATACAACCACCAAAACCACCACCGGTCATACGCACTCCGCCTTTATCGCCTAAAACTTGAGCAGTAATATCTACTAAAAAGTCTATTTGAGAGGTAGTAATATCAAAATCATTTTTCATTGATAGGTGCGATTGTGCCATAAGTTGGCTCATAGTTACCATATCATTGACGTTTAGCGCTTTGAGAGCTAGTTCGGTACGGGTATTTTCAGTGACTATATGTTTAGCGCGCTTATATATTAATGGCGGTAAATTAGCTTGCTCTGCTTCTAGTTCCTCAAGAGTAACATCGCGCAATGCCGGTTTATTAAAGTGCTTTGCTGCAGCTTCGCATTGCTCGCGTCGGGTATTGTATTCGCTGTCGACCAGCCCTCTTTTAACATTAGAGTTAACAATAACTAACAACATTCCCTTTGGAATAACAGCATATTCAAAGGTTAAACTTCTGCAATCGAGCAACATGGCATGCCCTTGCTTACCCATCGACGAAATTAATTGATCCATAATGCCGCAATTACAGCCGACAAAGTTATTTTCAGCTCTTTGTCCCATGAGTGCCGCTTTAACACCATCGAGCGGAATATTGTTTAATGTTGCAAACGTTTTTAAAAGAGCAATTTCAAAACTAGCTGATGAGCTCAAACCCGTACCTTGTGGCACATTGCCCGACACTACTAAGTCGGCACCGCTAATATTTGGGTAGCTTTGCATTAATGCTTGTAGTGTGCCGCGAATATAGTTAACCCACATTTGTTGGCTAAATTCTATTTTATCTAGGCTAAAACTATTGGTTTCGTTGTTACAATCAATTGCTAAGACGTTAATGTTGCGATCAGCTCGCACTTTTGCAGCAATGTCGGTGCCAAAATTAATCGCAGCGGGTAGCACAAAACCATCATTATAATCTGTGTGTTCACCAATAAGATTAACGCGCCCAGGTGCATGAAATAGCTGCTCTGGCGGGCAATTAAAATGTTGTTCAAATTGGCTAATAAGCATTGTAGTTCTTGGCATTACTTAGCCTCCTTATAATGTACGTTTGGTACATCACGTAATCTTTGTGCTGCTTGCTCTGGAGTTAAATCACGTTGTGATTCTGCCATCATTTCGTAGCCCACCATAAATTTACGCACAGTAGCTGAGCGTAACAATGGTGGGAAAAAGCTGGCATGGAGCTGCCATTCACTGTGCTCTTGCCCATCATAAGGCGCGCCGTGCCAGCCCATAGAATATGGGAACGAGCAATTAAATAGATTGTCGTATTTAGTGGTAATTTGTTTTAATGCATCGGCTAGAGTTACCGCTTGTTCTCGGGTTAAGTCGACCATACGTGTTAACGCAAAACGCGGTAATAATAAGGTTTCAAATGGCCAGCCTGCCCAGTACGGTACAACCACCAGCCAATCTTCATTTTTAACAACAACACGCTCGCCCGACTGCGCTTCACGCTGAGCGTAATCAAGTAATAAGTTACTGTTATATTTTTTAGCATAGTCGCTCAGCGCATGTTGTTTTTTATTTACCAAAGTAGGTAATTGCTGCTGCGACCAAATTTGGCCATGCGGATGCGGATTTGAGCACCCCATCATCGCCCCTTTGTTTTCAAATACCTGCACCCAGTTATACTTTTCGCCTAACTCTAAGCACTGGCTTTGCCATGTTTTAACAATGTCGGTAATGGCGCTAATACTAAGTTGCGGTAAGGTTTTGCTGTGATCTGGAGAGAAGCAAATAACACGACTTTCGCCTTGCTCTGTGGCCATTTTAAATAGCGGATCGTCTGTTTTAAATTCTGGAGTATCAATTTTCAGAGCTGCAAAGTCATTAGTAAACACATAAGTTTTTTTATAGTTGTCATTAACCTCACCGTTTATGCGAGTATTACCAGCACATAAAAAACAGCTTTCATCATGACTTTCTCTAACGTCTTCATCGAGAGTTTCAACTTGTCCCTGCCAAGGTCGCTTGGCACGATGCGGTGAAACTAACACCCATTCGTCAATCAATGGATTGTAGCGACGATGTGGATGCTCAGTAGGGTCAAAAATTGTATCCATAAGTATCTCAAATGTGGTTTATGATAAAACCGAAAAGGGTAAACGCTTACCCCGCTATTTGCAACCTAAAAAATCAACATATACAGCCCACGTTAAATAGTGTAAATTTTATTATTAACAGGATGTAGAAAACGATTACCCGCCAATGACAACAATAAAAGATGTAGCCAGAATTGCAGGCGTGTCTATCGCCTCGGTATCTCGTGTAATTAATAATGGCCCTAAAGTAAGTAAGGCAACCATAGAAAAAGTAAATAAAGTAATGCAAGAGCTTGGCTACACGCCCAATGCTAATGCACGTGCTTTAGTAACCCGAAAAAGCATGACCATAGGCGTGGTGATCCCCGAACTTACCGACCCATTTTTTGCATTATTAGCCAGCGGGGTAGATAAAGTAGCCCGCGAAAATAATATGCAATTGTTGTTAAGTACCGCAGGACAAAGTGTAGAATCTGAACGCGCTGCTATCAATTTATTACTTGAACGCCGCTGCCAAACTGTTGTTATGCATAGTAAAATAATTCCTGACTGCGAACTAATTACTTTATGTGAAAAACTCCCCGGCTTAGTGCTTATCAATAGACACATTGAGCAAATAAAACATAAATGTATTTGGTTAGATAACGAAGAAGGCGCAAAAATAGCAGCGCGCCATCTAATGACGCTCAAACATAAAAACATTGCCTGTATAAGCAGTAAATATCAAATTGAAGATCCTGCGCTACGCCTTAATGGCTTTTCGGCAGAACTAAATATGGCAGGCAGCCCCATTAGCCCTGCGCTGATTAAATACGCGGAGCCTACCCTACAAGGCGGACAAAGCGCTGCGCAAAACTTATTAGCCTCTGGGCAGCCCTTCAGCGCTATTTTTGTTTATAACGATGCTATGGCTATTGGTGCTATTTCAACACTTGAAGATAATGGCTATAAAGTACCCGGTGATGTGTCGGTGATTGGTTTTGATGATGTGCTAATTGCACGTTATTCAAGGCCAAAACTAACCACTCTAAACTATCCCATTGAAAAAATGGCGCAGCACGCAGCTCTGTTGGCGTTAACACACTTTAAAAATGAAATAGTTGAAAGTGTCAGTCACAGTGAGCATAAATATTTACCCCGCTTGGTCAAACGAGAGTCAACGAGTATCAAAAATAGCCCATAACCAAAAAAAGTTGATGAGTAATACCCTAAAGTATTACCGCATCAACTTATGCATACATTATAAATAACTTAATCGTAATTAAAACAATGCTTTATTGCGGTACTCTTACCACGCCTTCCATTAGTACCCGTGCACTGCGGCTCATACTGGCTTTAGTTACTTGCCAGTTACCATCCGTATTTGTAGCGTGTGCGCCTACTTTTAAGGTGCCCGATGGGTGACCAAAGTTAACTTCACTCAATGCCCCGCCACCAGCGGCTAAATTAACTAACGTACCGTCAATTGCCGCAGCGGTACCAATAGCTACTGCTGCTGTGCCCATCATTGCATGGTGTAATTTACCCATAGACATAGCGCGCACTAACAAGTTAATTTCACTGGCGTTAATTTGCTTACCGCTTGACGCTTTGTAATTTTGTGCTGCACCAACAAATGCCACTTTAGGTGTATGTTGGCGTGCTGCTGCCTCATCAATATTTTGTATGAGTCCCATTTTAACTGCGCCATAGGCACGAATGGTTTCAAGCTTTTCAAGCGCTGCTGCATCTGCGTTTATATCATCTTGCAATTCAGTGCCGGTATAACCAATGTCGCTTGCATTAACAAAAATGGTGGGAATGCCTGCGTTGATCATCGTCGCTTTTAAAGTACCGACTCCCGGCACTTCTAGGTCATCAACCACATTGCCAGTTGGGAATAACGCCCCGTCGCCATCTGCAGGGTCAATAAATTCCAGTTTTACTTCAGCTGCTGCAAATGTAACGCCGTCTAGCTCAAAGTCACCGGTTTCTTGTACTTCGCCATTAGTCATAGGTACATGCACTAAAATGCTTTTTTTAATATTGGCTTGCCACACACGCACAACAGCAACGCCATTATCGGGTACACGGCTTTTATCAACTAAGTCATTACTAATAGCAAAAGCACCGACAGCTGCGGTTAAATTACCGCAGTTGCCGCTAAAATCAACAAACGCTTTATCTATTGCCACTTGGCCAAATAAATAGTCAACATCGTGATCGGCTTGCGCACTTTTACTTAAAATAACTGTTTTACTGGTGCTAGATGTAGCACCGCCCATACCATCGGTTTGTTTGCCGTACGGATCTGGGCTGCCAATAACGCGCAGTAATAAGTTATTACGTGCCTCACCTGCCACTTGGGCAGGCTTTGGCAAGTCACTAAGGTTAAAAAACACCCCTTTACTAGTACCGCCACGCATGTATGTGGCAGGTACTTTAATTTGTGGTTTAAACATAATTAACCCTGCCCTTATGCTGTTTTTGTAGCTTCTAAAAAGTCTTGTGCAAAGCGTTGTAATACACCACCTGCAGCATAAATAGACAGCTCTTCTTGTGTATCTATACGACATTTCATTGGTACGTTTAGTACTTCGCCATTTTTACGAGTGATCGACAAGTTAAGTGTGCAACCAGGGGTTGGTTCACCCGTTACATCGTAACTTTCACTGCCATCTAGTTTGAGTGTTTTACGAGTTGTTCCCGCTTTAAACTCTAACGGTAAAACACCCATACCCACTAAGTTAGTACGGTGAATACGCTCAAACCCTTCAGCTGCTATTACTTCAACACCCGCGAGTCTTACGCCTTTTGCCGCCCAATCGCGCGACGAGCCTTGGCCATAATCTGCGCCTGCCACAATAATAAGTGGTTGCTTACGCTGCATGTATGCTTCGATTGCTTCCCACATGCGAGTATTTTTCCCCTCTGGTTCTATGCGCGCGTACGAACCTTGTTTAATTTCGCCGTTTTCATCAAGTACCATTTCATTTAGCAATTTAGGGTTAGCAAACGTAGCGCGCTGCGCTGTTAAATGATCGCCCCTATGGGTTGCGTATGAGTTAAAGTCTTCCTCAGGTACGTTCATTTTTAATAGGTATTCACCCGCGGCACTGCTGGCCATTATCGCATTTGAAGGCGATAAGTGATCGGTTGTAATGTTATCGCCAAGTACTGCCAGTGCACGCATACCTGTCATGGTACGCTCGCCTGCTAATGCACCTTCCCAATAAGGAGGTCGGCGAATATAAGTGCTTTCTGGACGCCATTCGTATAGCGGGTCGTTATCTTCACCGTAATCTACGGTTAAGTTAAACATGGGCTCGTATACTTTTCTAAATTGCTCTGGCTTAACGCTTTGCTTAACTACTGCGTCAATTTCTTCATCTGACGGCCATAAATCTTTAAGGGTAACGTCGTTACCTTGCTGATCTTTACCTAGTATATCTTTTTCAATATCAAAACGAATCGTACCGGCAATTGCATAAGCAACAACCAAAGGCGGCGATGCTAAAAACGCTTGTTTGGCGTAAGGATGAATACGGCCGTCAAAGTTACGGTTACCCGACAGTACCGCGGTGGCGTATAAGTCGCGATCAATCACTTCTTTTTGAATTACAGGGTCAAGCGCGCCACTCATGCCATTACACGTAGTACAAGCAAAACCAACAATACCAAAACCTAGCTGTTCAAGTTCGGTAAGTAAGTTAGCGTCTTCTAGGTACGATTGCACGGCTTTAGAGCCCGGTGCTAATGAGGTTTTTACCCAAGGTTTACGCGTTAACCCCTTGGCGTTAGCATTACGCGCAAGTAATGCCGCGGCAATCACGTTGCGTGGGTTACTGGTGTTTGTACAGCTGGTAATAGCGGCAATAATACACGCACCATCTGGCATTAAGCCTGCTTCGTTTTCAACTACGCCTGAAATACCTTCTTTAGCTAAATCGCTTGTAGATACACGGCGATGTGGATTTGATGGCCCAGCAATGTTGCGCCCCACACTTGATAAATCAAACTTAAGCACGCGATCGTACTGCGCTGTTTTTAAGCTATCGCTCCACAGGCCTGTGGTTTTAGCGTAGTTTTCTACCAGTGCAATTTGCTCTTCTTCACGACCCGTTAAACGCAAATAATCTATGGTCATATCGTCGATGTAAAACATCGCCGCTGTGGCACCAAATTCAGGCGTCATATTTGAAATAGTTGCACGATCGCCCAGCGTAAGTGCATCGGCACCTTCACCGTAAAATTCTAAGTATGCTGATACCACACGCTGCGCGCGTAAAAATTCAGTAATAGCCAGTACGATATCGGTAGCGGTAATACCCGGTTGGCGCTTACCTGTTAGCTCAACCCCTACAATGTCTGGCAGGCGCATGTACGAAGCGCGCCCTAGCATTACGCTTTCTGCTTCAAGGCCACCTACACCCACAGCAATAACACCCAGTGCATCAACGTGTGGAGTATGGCTGTCTGTACCTACTAAGGTATCTGGGAAGGCAATACCATCGCGGTTTTGAATTACCGGCGACATTTTTTCAAGGTTAATTTGATGCATAATGCCGTTACCTGGCGGGATCACATCAATATTTTTAAACGCTGTTTTGGTCCAGTTTATAAAATGGAAACGGTCATCGTTACGTCTGTCTTCTATAGCACGGTTTTTTTCAAATGCATCGGGATCAAACCCTGCATGCTCTACCGACAAAGAGTGATCAACAATTAATTGCGTAGGTACAACTGGGTTTACTTTAGACGGATCGCCACCTTTAGCAGCAATCGCGTCACGCAGTCCAGCTAAGTCAACCAGTGCAGTTTGCCCCAAAATATCGTGACACACTACACGCGCCGGATACCAAGGAAAGTCTAAATCTTGTTTGCGTTCAATCAACTGGTTTAGTGCATCGGTAAGCATTGCTGGATCGCAGCGGCGCACTAAGTTTTCGGCAAATACACGTGATGTATAAGGCAGTGTTGCATATGCACCTGGTTTAATTGCATCAACAGCTGCTTGAGCATCAAAATAATCAACGTTTGAATTGGGTAAGGGTTTTCGATATTCAGTATTATTTATTATAGTCATTAAAATATTCGCTAATTTGGTGACGGTGGTTGTGCACTACTAGCTTATTTAAGGAGAGAGTGAAAAGTGATGAGCCTTAAAATAGTGTGCAGCAAATAAAAAAGGTGAGCACTTTACGTGCCCACCAAATAATTTTAACGTGATTCGATAGGTGTGTAGCTACGTGCATCTGGCCCAGTGTAATCAGCACTTGGACGAATAATACGGTTATTTGCACGTTGCTCTTTAACGTGTGCTGTCCAACCTGTTACGCGGCTCATTACAAATATTGGCGTAAATAATTTGGTCGGAATATCCATAAAGTGATACGCCGATGCGTGGAAGAAATCAGCATTACAAAATAACTTTTTCTCGCGCCACATTACTTCTTCACAACGAACAGACACAGGATAAAGTACATCATCACCTACTTCTGCTGCGAGCTTTTCAGACCACTTTTTAATAATTACGTTACGTGGATCTGATTCGCGATAAATAGCGTGGCCAAAGCCCATAATTTTATCTTTACGCTCAAGCATGCCCATAATTTCTTGCTCTGCTTGATCTGCGCTGGTGAAGTTTTCAATCATATCCATTGCCGCTTCGTTAGCACCACCATGTAATGGCCCACGTAACGTACCTATGGCACCGGTTACACATGAATGAATATCAGATAGCGTTGATGCACACACACGACCAGTAAAGGTTGAGGCATTAAATTCATGCTCTGCGTATAAAATTAGTGACACATTCATTACCTGAGCAAATAGCTCAGACGGGGCTTTATCGTGTAATAAGGTTAAAAAGTGCGCGCCAACTGAGTCGTCATCTGTTTGCGTTTCAATGCGTACGCCATCATGCGTAAAGCGATACCAGTAACAAATAATACTTGGAAATACTGCAACCATGCGGTCAATTGCATCATTGGCTTCGCTAAAATCATTTTCCATTTCAAGGTTACCCAGCATAGAGCAACCTGTGCGCATCACATCCATTGGGTGTGCGTCTTTTGGAATGTTCTCAAGCACTGTTTTAAGCGCTTGTGGTAAGCCGCGTAAGCTTTTTAGTTTAGCCTTGTATTCTGCAAGCTCACCAGTTGTTGGTAATTCGCCACGAGATAATAAAAACGATACTTCTTCAAACTGCGCTTTTTCAGCAAGCTCGCTAATATCGTAACCACAATAAGTTAAACCTGAACCTGTTTGGCCTACTGTACATAATGCAGTTTGACCTGCTACTTGTCCGCGTAAACCTGCACCCGCTAATACTTTAGTACTCATAATTTATCTCCTTAAATTGTTATTATTATTTAGTTGATGAAAAAAGGTTATCTAGGGTATTTTCATAGGTGTGATAATCTAAAAAATCATACAGCTCAGCACGGGTTTGCATATTTTCAATTTGGCTTTGTTGCGAACCTTCATTTAAAATTGAGCTGTATACATTATAGGCTGCTTTGTTCATCGCTCTAAATGCGCTTAATGGGTAAAGCACCATTTCAACGCCTACATCGCCTAACTGCTCTTTAGTATAAATAGGCGTTTGACCAAACTCAGTAATGTTAGCCAATACAGGAACGTTAATCGCTTTTGTAAATGCTTGGTAGTCGGCAAGGTCGTGCACGGCTTCTGCAAAAATGGCGTCTGCACCGGCTTCAACACACGCTGCTGCACGCTCAATAGCGGCATTTAAACCTTCTTTTTGAAACGCATCGGTACGTGCCATAATGTAAAAGTCACTATCGGTTTTTGCATCTACAGCAGCTTTAATACGGTCAACCATTTCACCTTGGCTAACTATTTCTTTATTTGGGCGGTGGCCACAACGCTTTTGCGCTACTTGGTCTTCAATATGGAAACCGGCAGCGCCTGCTTTAGTCATTTCTTTTACTGTACGGGCAATATTAAACGCACCACCCCAACCTGTATCTGCATCTACTAATAAAGGTAAGTCGCTTGCACCGGTAATACGGCGAATATCTTCAAGCACGTTATCAAGGCTAGTCATACCTAAATCAGGCATACCAAAAGAAGCATTGGCAACACCAGCACCCGATAAGTAAATTGCCTGATGACCCATTTTTTCAGCCATCATTGCTGTGTACGCATTAATAGTACCCACTATTTGTAATGGGTGATTATTGGCAATAGCCTGTTTAAACTTTGATCCTGCTGACATTCGTTTCTCCTAACTTTGAACGGGGCTGCTCTTTGGCAGCTTAGTATTTTTTAATAATGTTACATCTGTACTAGTTTGCCATTTCATTTTGAGTGGCTTGTACTGATTGATATCCATCAAATTTTGTTTGTATATTTGCTTGAGAAGCACTGATATGGCGCTTCATTAGCATTTCGGCGAGCTCACCATCATGGTTTTCTATGGCGTTAATAATGGCTAAATGTTCGTCAAATGCTTTCGATACGCGTGGCCCAACCATACCCATTTGTACGCGGTACATTCTTATTAATTGATAAAGGTCGTGGCATAGCAAATGAATCAAGTGGGCATTTTTACTGCCTTTTATGATGCGGTAATGAAAATCTAAATCACCTGCTTCTTGATAGTACGACTCGCCTTCTTTTACTCGTTGCGTTTTTAAATGCTGATTAAGTAATTGCTTTAAACCTTGGACTTCATCGGCTGCCATATTGTCGGCAGCAAGACGACACGCCAAGCCCTCTAAGGCACTGCGCACTTGATAAACTTCTATCAAGCGATCTGCTGTTAACGATACAACTCGGCAACCTATGTTGGCTTTACGCTCAACTAAATAACAGCTTTCTAAACGATTTAACGCTTCACGCAGCGTTGCACGGCTTACCCCGTAACGCTTTGCCAGTTCTGGCTCAGATATTTTACTGCCTTGTGCTATGCTGCCCTCTACTATTTCTCGGCGCATATTTACAAACACTTGATCTGATGCGGTTGTAATAGGTGTTTCATTTAACAGGCTTTGCGTCATAGGTTACTATTAGATTGTCGACAATTTATAAAGCCACTATGAACTCACTACCACTAAGTGTCAACCCTAAAACAGTATGTAAAACTTAAAAAACACACTTATTGTCGACATCATTAGCCTAAAGTATAATAATTACCTGCTCTAAAGTGATAAATCACTGCTAAGTGTCGACACCAATAAAAACTAACTTTTTACCTGTTAAGCACTGAAACACACTTTAAGAAATGTTATTATTTGTCTTTAATATAACGACTGGCCAAACCGTGGACGCAAATACCTTTATCCCCGAGCACTTTATCAATGATGTAAAAACCTATTTACCTGCACACCTAGATATAGACGACTTTATTAATGCTTGCCGGCGGCCACTACGAAAATCTATTCGTGTTAATACCTTAAAAATATCTGTTACTGAGTTTAAGCAATACGCTAAGCAAAAAAATTGGCTACTCACTCCTATTCCATGGTGCGAGGAAGGTTTTTGGTTAGAGCGCCCTGCCGCAGAAGAGCAAAACCTAGCACTTGGCAATACCGATCTTCACCTTAGCGGTGCTATGTATGTTCAAGAAGCAAGCTCCATGCTGCCCCCCATAGCACTAAAACAAAGTATAGAGCACACTAATTACGTTCTTGATATGGCATCTGCACCTGGCTCTAAAACTTCGCAGCTTGCTGCACTAATGAATAACCAAGGGGTGTTGGTTGCAAATGAGCTTTCGTCATCACGCTTAAAAGTACTTAGCGCTACTTTAAAACGCATGGGAGTAGGTAACTGTGCGTTATCGCATTTTGATGGGGTGATTTTTGGTAATTATATGTTTGAGTGCTTTGATAGCATTTTACTCGATGCCCCCTGCTCTGGCGAAGGCACAGTACGAAAAGATGCAGATGCACTAAAAAATTGGTCAATCGACTCTAATATTGAAATTGCCCAAGTACAAAAAGATCTAATTAAAAGTGCATTTTACGCACTTAAACCTGGCGGCACATTGGTGTATTCAACCTGTACATTAACCCCTCTCGAAAACCAGCAAGTATGCAGCGCATTATTAGATGAGTTTGGCGAATATATAAGCTCTGAGTCATTAAGCGACTTATTCCCCGGGGCTGATAAAGCCACCACCACAGAGGGCTACTTACATGTTTGGCCGCAAACCTTCGACAGCGAAGGCTTTTTTATTGCTAAATTTAAAAAGCACAGCAGCTGCGAAAACCAAAATCTAAAAGTTAAAAAAGGTGCATTCCCTTTTAGTGACTTTGATAGTAAACAGCAAAGTGCGTTTATGAGCTCCCTCAAAAAGCAATTTGGTTTAACGAGTCTACCAGGCACTTTAATGCAACGCGACAAAGAGCTTTGGCTGTTTCCTGATGAATTTGAAGCGATACAAAACAAAATTAAATATGCGCGATTAGGTATTCAGGTAGGCGTTATTCATAAAAATGGCGTACGCCTAACGCACGAATATGCAACGGTATTTGGTAAGCAGTGTAAAAGTAATGTACTGGCATTAACCAATGAACAGGCTAACGATTACTTTAATGGTAAAGATATACGCCTAGAAGAGGTAACCAAATCAAGCGGCGAGGTGATCCTAACTTTATGTGGTTGCCCTATTGGCTTAGGGAAATGGCAAAAAAATAAAGTTAAAAACTCTTTACCAAGAGATTTAGTACAAAATACGCAGTTAATAAACTGGGCGTAAACTCCAACTTAAATGTAACAAAGGTATGCATAACAAATGTAACTCACTGTAATTATTGCAGTATAAAAAACGAGCAAAAATGTGTATTTTTGAAGCTTTTGACTATACTTAAATAACTTTCTTCTTCTCCCTAAGAATCTGAAAGTGTCTTTAGTTAGCGCAGGGCTCACATATGAGCCCCTCTATATCCCAGAGTCCCTTATAGCTCTGGGTCTTTTTTTGTCTACGGTCTAGGCGAAAGTTAACGAGCTTCGGGGATCGGGTTACGAGCTTAATCCCGAAACTTGCCCTAGCATTACAATTAGATCTTTAAGAGAAATTATGCACAAAGAGATTATGAGAAGCTGCGCTTTTAGAGGTAGTAACAAAATAATTAGTACTTAGGTTAGTGGCTTTGGTTTCTCATTTACTACTCATTCCCTTCTCT
>NZ_JBEOOE010000035.1:0-31888 GCF_040308885.1 Pseudoalteromonas sp. 120-MNA-CIBAN-0494 | reverse complement strand
TTATCTTCCCCTTAGTCAGGGTGATAAGGCATCTTTCAGCCTATCGGGTTTGCCAGCTTCGCTGGGCAAACAAAAAAGCGCGTTTTGCTTACACAAAACACGCTTTTTCTAAAATTATTACCGCTTTAATATACAGCTTTAATTAGTTTTTGATGATTGCGTTGTGATAAATATTTTGTACGTCATCACAATCCTCAAGCATAGTGATGAACTTATCAAAGTTAGCAATTACTTCTTCATCTGTAATTTCAATATGCACTTGCGGGACAAAAGTAATTTCGTCTACTTCAAAATTAATGCCTTCAAACGCCTCTTCAAGGGCTGTTTTAGCTTTAAAGTATTCTGTATGTGGGGCAAACACCGATACTTTACCGTCTTCTACTTCAACATCGGTTACATCAACGTCAGCCATCATTAGTGCTTCTAACACAACTTCGTCGTCATCGCCTGAAAAACCAAGCACAGCAAAATGATCAAACATATGCGCTACACAACCCGGTGTACCAATTTTTGAATCTGTTTTAGTAAAAGGCAAACGTACATCTTTAATAGTACGATTTGGGTTATCGGTTAAACAGTCAACAATAACCATACAATTTCCAGGGCCATAACCTTCGTAACGTGCAGTTGAGTAATCCTCCCCTGCTCCACCGGCGGCTTTTTCAATTGCTTTTTCGATAACATGCGCAGGCACTTGATCTTTTTTTGCCTTTTCGATTAAGCGGCGCAAAGTTTGGTTTACATCTGGGTCAGGTTCGCCGTTTTTAGCTGCAACGTAAATTTCTTTGCCGTATTTTGAATTTACTTTAGTTTTTGCGTTAGCCGTTTTAGCCATCGAACTTTTACGAACTTCAAATGCTCTGCCCATCATGTACCTCTAATGAATACGTTAAACTTGTCGACATTTTACCAATTCAAAACGTATTGGGCTAGCACCACGTTAATATATAACGTTTATAACACCACACTAATTACATAAAAAAATAAACAAGGCGCTATTTAACATAACACAACTTTTTGTGCGTAATTGTCAATTAAAGTAACTAACTGCGTAAAATCATGTAATACATAATCGGCCTGGCTAGCATAACTAGGAGTAACATCGGGGGCGTATAAACATGCACGCATATTGGCATTATGCGCTGCCTGAATATCATATAAAAAATCGCCCACATACAATAAATTACTTGGGCTCATATTCCACAAGGTAGCAATATTATTTAATGCACTCGGATCGGGTTTTGCTGGCGCGTCACTTCGGGTAAGTACTATTTCTATTGGCAGTGGATTATTTTGTAACTTAATAGCGGCCGCTTTGTCAAAATTGCGTGTAACTATCGCCATTGGAATGTTTTTAGCTTTAAGGGCATTTACAGCCTCACTCACACCGGGTAACATTTTGGCATGTTGAGCGTCGAGTAACTCATGCTGATGTACAATATTCATTGCCTCTTCGCGCATATATGCTGAAGGCAATTGGGCAATATAATCGAGTAAGTCTTGCTCACACGGGCACCCTATTTGCGCTTTAATTAATGAAAAATCTAATTCTGATGACACTAAAGTGCCATCTAAATCAAAAATCACACCTTTAATCGCTTCAATCTGCATTTATATATCCTTCCTTGTATTTAATACCCATTGAATTAAACCCTATATAAAAATAACTTCATCGTTTATAAAACTAAATCACTGATGAATAACAAAATTTATATACCTAACCTGACCTCTGGTTAAGAGATTTACTAACATACTAAATCATAGTTATATTTAAATTTATTTTCTCTAGCCAGAGATTTTCAGTGAAAATAAGGCGAATTTACGCGTCAATAGCTGGCCTATTGCAAGTAAATTCAACGCAGTTAGCGCTGAAAGTAGCTGCTTGAGATAGATTTATTATCCAAAGTTCAGGTTACCTAGCTTGCTAAAAAGCACACTAATATACAAGGTATATTAACGTAATTTAGTATTAAGTCGATCAGAAAAACGGGAATGAAAATAACAAAAACGCGCACAGTGACTGTGCGCGTAGTTTGTAGGATTATTGTTGCTCAAACCTTGCTTCAAGCCAAGTATCGTCTTGAGTAAAGTTTAAGGTTTTTATTTTTCCTTGTCCTTCAACGTTAACCATATTAACTTGCGAAGGCCATAAGTCGCGCAGTGCACCGTTACTCATTTTAATTCCTGCAATTTTTACCGGAATTGGCGCTTCTTGGTAAACCCAAAAAAACTTGCCATCAACTTGTGCTCCTACAAAGTTAAGCGGCAGTGGTTCACCGTTTAACGTTTGTAGCGCAACATGCGACTCTACATACTTAGCAAAGCGTTGTTGATCTATTTTATTGCTAATAATATCAACCTTATCTTTAAATAAGTGCGCCACAGCATGCTCAGTATCGTGCAAATAAAAACGATGCATTAGCTCAATATTATTAGTACGTTTATTAAAAAGCACAGTAGTAACAGACGACTTTAATTGATGCGCCATGCTAGGCGCAGCAATTAATAAACCAACAATAATTAGCAATATGCGCATTATTGTTGCTCCTCACTGCTGTTATTTTCGTCGCCTTTAGGTTCGTCTTTTTTAAGCTCGGTTTTAATATCTTGCATAATATCGCGGCTTACTTTTGCTTTGCTCTTTTCTTTTTTAAATACTTCTATGCGTGATGGAATAATACGACGTGGGTAGTTATTATTTTCAATATCTACGTCAGCCGTTTCCCAGCGCGGATCGATAGTAACCGACACCAGCGATTTATTTTTGTCAGTCACTATTAATTTTTGCACATTTTTATAATTACGACGCCAAATTTCGGCCGCAATATAACGCTCTTCTTTGCTGCCATCTTCAAAAGTCAGCTCTAATAAAATAGGCATTACTAAGCCGCCTACGTTAGAAAACTCCATTACGTAGTAGTTTTGGTCTTCTTTTATTGCACGCTCAAGCGTTTTACGCTCCCACGGCTCTAAGCCCTTTAAAAACTTGTTGTACGCGTTGCGTTCTTTATTAGTAACGGTAAAACGGTCGTTTTCGTCATAAAAGTCGGTAACATCGGGATTTTCTTCTACCCAGGTTTTTTTACCTTGTGCGCGGTTACGCTCTACAAACAGCGAAGTTGGCTTATTTGCTTCAATATCGCGCAATCGACTAAAATCAATATCAGGGTTTTTAGTGTCTAAACGCAGTTGATATACCTTATCTAAAGCAATATCTACGTGATCTGTGGTAAAAAACCAACCACGCCAAAACCAATCTAAATCAACACCCGAAGCTTCTTCCATAGTACGAAAAAAATCAGCAGGGGTAGGGCGCTTATACTTCCAGCGCTGAGCGTATTCTTTAAACGCAAAATCAAACAGCTCTCGGCCTAAAATAACTTCACGTAAAATATTAAGTGCTGCAGCGGGTTTAGTGTACGCGTTAGGGCCTAAACGCAATACGCTGTCTGACTGGGTCATTATAGGCACTTGAATTTCTGACTTCATATACGCCACTATATCGCGCGGCTCAACGCCCCATGGAATGCTCGGATCCCACTCTCGCCCTGCAACACCGTCTAAAAAGCTATTTAAACCTTCATCCATCCAAGTCCATTGGCGCTCATCTGAGTTTACTATCATCGGAAAGTAAATATGACCCACTTCATGGATCACTACACCGAGTAAAAATCGTTTTTCTGCTTGAGAGTAAGTACGAGTTCCATCATCTTGCAGCTTAGTGCGCGGGCCATTAAAGGTGATCATTGGGTATTCCATACCACCAACAGGGCCATTTACTGACTGCGCGGTTGGGTATGGGTAATCAAATGAATACTTTGAATACACTTCCATAGTGTGAATAACAGCTTCGGTTGAATATTTTTTCCATAAATCGCCCCCTTCTTTAGGGTAAAACGACATAGCCATAACCAATGGCTGCTCATCACCGCCTTGCTGATAGCCTTTAGCATCCCACATAAATTTGCGTGACGACGCCCAAGCAAAGTCGCGTACGTTATTAGCTTTAAAGTGCCACGTTTTAGTTTTATCTGTACTGGATTTTTCGTTATCGAGCGCTTCTTCTTCACTAACAATAAACACAGGGCGTTTAGCATTTTCGGCTTGCTTTAAACGTTTGCGTTGCTTGCTCGTTAATACGCTACTTGCGTTATTAAGCTTACCCGTTGCCGACACGATATGGTCCGCAGGTACGGTAATTTCAACATCGTAATCACCAAACTCTAAGGTAAATTCGCCGCCACCTAAAAATGTTTTATTAGTCCAAGCTTCGTAATCAGTATAAGCAGCTAAACGCGGAAACCACTGCGCCACTAAAAATATATCGTTACCATCTTTTTCAAAGTGCTCATAGCCCGAGCGTGCGCCTACTGCATCTTCTTCAACTAAGTTAAACGCAAAGTTCATGCTAAATTCGGCTTCTTTACCTGGCTTTAACGGCTTATTTAGGTCAATGCGCATTAAGGTATCAACTACGGTTACACGTAATTCGTTGCCATTGTCATCTTTTACATTGCTAATTGTATATCCAAGCTCGTTGTCGCTCATAAATTGTTGGCGACGTAGGTCGCCTAAACTTAACTTGGCGGGTTTATCGGCTGGTAAACTTGTTAAAGTACTTTTAAACGTTTGCGTAGTTTCTGCAATTGAATCATTTTTAAAAACGTTTTGATCTAACTGTAACCATAAGTACTTTAATGTGTGTGGTGAATTGTTTTTATATTCTATTTTTTGGCTACCGCTTATACGGCGCTTTTTTTCGTCTAATTGTACGTCAATATCGTAATTAACGCGTTGCTGCCAATAATTTTCGCCAGGTTCTCCGGCAGCACTTCTATAAACATTTGGTGTTGGCAATGCTTCGTCTAGTTGACGAAACTTATCGATATAGCTGCCTTTGGTTTGCTCAATAGCAGACGCTAAAACAGTGCTCGACATTGCTATTGGCAATATAACCGCACTTAGCGTATAAATTATTTTTTTCATTATTAAACCTGTTAGATTTTAGTGTGCGCACTTTGACAAAATTATCGTTTTTCTTCAATAAAATAACGATAAAGTGCGACTTTTTCAGGCTAGTTTTCACTATTTTTTTACAATTAAAGCGCATTATTCTTTTAGATAAAATTAATTAAACGTGAATTAAAATAATAAAACTGTAAAGGGGCTTTACAGTTTGTCGTTTTAAATAAAAATAATTGCCAAATATCAGCTAAAAATAACGGCTTACAGCTACTAAATCTCCCTCTGTATTTTGGCTTCAAAGGTAGCCAAATGTAATTATTTAGCAAAAAAGTTAATCCCTTTGTATGAGAAACCGCCAATAGTGAAGTTTAAGGTTGATCTTTGTATCCATTTGTACTTAGAATCGCCCACTTTTTTCATTTGAGGGTAATTTAATATAATTATTTTCAAATATGTTTATTAATATTTTAGTGTTGAAAAGTGTGGTGGTGTATGGATTTTTATGTTCTAAAAAAGCAGCAAAAACTAATTGCTATTCCAGCAGACGCGCAAAACTGTAAGCAGTATTTAAACTCAGGTTATTTGTATATTGACAAAGTGGCCGCTTGTAACGAAAAAAATGCATTGAAAGCGTTACAAGCTAAAAAAGCCAAAGCAATTAAACTGCCGTTATTTATGGCACTTTTAGCCTTGCCTCTTATTTATGTTGGTTGGTTTAGCTTAGGAGCTAGCTAAAGCCCATTCACCCTAGCAAGATGAGCCTATAAGGTTGCATCTTTAACTGCCTTGGGTATATTGGCGCTCTTACGATTTTTTAAGAGCGCTACATGAAAGTTCTGCACACTTCTGATTGGCACCTTGGCCAACAATTTTATGAATATGACCGTCGTCATGAACACCTTGCTTTTTTCACTTGGCTGTTAGCCACTCTCGTTGAGCAACAAATAGATTTACTGCTCGTTGCTGGCGATATTTATCATACTGCAACCCCCAGTGCTAGCGCCGAGAATCAACTCTATCAATTTATTAAAGATGCCAAAAAGCAGTGCCCTAATTTACATGTAGTAATTATTGCTGGGAACCACGACTCTGCAAATCGTATTTTAGCCGCGCAACCGTTACTCGCTCAATTTGATACCCATGTTGTAGGGCGTTTTGAGGCAACAGCAGCGGCTGATACCGTAATCACTATTAACACTAACAAAAAATGCGCTGTAATCGTTGCCATGCCATTTTTGCGCGCAAGCGATGTAACTACACTCAGCCAAACCAAAAGCGGCCCTAGCTATGCCCAAGGCGTTAAAAAGGCATATGAACTTGCCCTTGAGCATGCAGCTACTTTACAAAGTGAAAATACCCCGTTAATTGTTATGGGGCACCTTCATGCTAAAGGCGGCGATATATCGAGTGACTCTGAGCGCAACTTAGTAATAGGCGGCGAAGAAGCCATATCTGCCAACGTATTTGGTAAACAAGCACACTACGTTGCGCTGGGGCATTTACATAAAGCGCAGCAAGTTGCTAAAAATGAATGCATTAGATACAGCGGTACGCCAATTCCTATGTCGTTTTCAGAGCGAAATTACAGCCACCAAGTAAATGTAGTTGAATTTAATAGCGATGAAAAACAGCAAATTAGTGTAACTGTAAACCCCCTTTACATTCCTCGTTTAGCCGATGTAATAGTTTTACCAAAAGGGGAGTGCGTACCATTAGCTGAGCTATGCGAGGAAATTAAAGCCCTCGACACCACAGCCAATACAATAGCACCCTATTTACGGGTAAAACTTAAATCTAGCGATACCGACACCACCTTCAGAGAACAAATAGAACAAGCTCTTGAGGGTAAACATATTCGTTTTTGTGGCATAGAGCGCGTGCGTGAACAAGCAGCTAACAATGAAGGCGGCGCAGTATTTGAAGATTTAACTGAAGTTGAAATGCTCAACCCACTTAATTTATTAGAACAAGCATTTGCAAACGACAAAGATATGCACGGTGAAAGCGTACCCGACGCACTAAAAAATCTATTAAACGATGTTATTAACGAACTAGAGGAGCAACAGCAACTATGAAAATAACCGCAGTGCGTATTCATAACTTAGCTTCTATTGTTGATGCCGAAATAGACTTTTTAGCAGCCCCGCTAAAAGACGCCGGATTATTTGCAATTACCGGCGATACCGGCGCAGGTAAAAGCACTATTTTAGATGCTATTTGCTTAGCTTTATATGCTAAAACCGCAAGGTTAGGTGGCGATAGAGGCAATAAGGTAGAGTTTCAAGGCGACAGCATTAGGCTTAATGACGCACGTAACTTACTTAGACGAGGAACGTCTAATGGCTATGCTGAAGTTGACTTTGTAGGGCAAGACAAAGAAAGTTACCGAGCGTGTTGGAGCGTTAATCGCTCGCGAGGCAAAAGCGACGGCAATTTACAAGCAGCACAGCATACGCTTTATTTGTTACCTGATGATACGTTAATTTCATCAGATAAAAGTAAAACAGTAAAACAAATAGAAGCCAAAATAGGGTTAACCTTTGATCAGTTTTCGCGCGCGGTGTTATTAGCGCAACACGAATTTGCCGCGTTTTTAAAAGCCACCGGCGATGAGCGCGCACAGCTTTTAGAATGCTTAACCGGTACCGATAAATTTAGCCGTATTGGTGTACGTATTTTTGAGCGTAATAAAGAACTAAAAGAAAAGTTTGAATTACTCCAAGCGAGTTTAGCAAGTTACACATTACTAAGTGAGGATGAATTAGCCGCTAAACAAACTTCGCTTAATGAATTAAAACTGCAAATTGAACACACTAAAAAAACCTTAACAACTACAGAGCAAAATTTAAATTGGTATAAACAAGCCAATACGCTTGAGCAAGCACTTAAACAAGCACAGCAAAACCAGCAACAAGCGCAAAACGAGCTTAATGCTATTGCTCAGCAAAGTGAGCAAGCTAAACAAGCACAAAGCGCACTTGAAATTAAAGATAACCGCAGTCGCTTTAAAAGTTTAACAGCTCAAAATATTGAGTTAAGTACGAAAGTAAGTGACTTAAAAAGTATAGATCACACTGCAATAATTACTGCGCATACTAATACGCTTAGTAAGCACCAAGAGATATTACAAACAGCTAAAGAACAAAAACAAACTGCTGAGCCTATTATTGCTAAAGCGCGCGAGCTCGACAGTCAATTAGCTATTCAAGCACAAACCATTGCAAGCCTTACCCAGCAAAGCGAAAAAGAGCAATTACAATTAAACGATTTGCAGCAGCAATTTAAGCAAAGCCAATCTGTGCTTGATGAAGCTACAAAATTAAGTGCCCAGCATCAACAGTGGTTAACTACGCACACACAATTAAAACCTTTAGCCAATGATTGGAATTACTATCAGCACAGTTTTAATCAGTTTTTAAACGCAACTGAGCAATTTAAAACAACGGCACATCAAAACCAAAAATTAGTGGCTGAGCAGGCTAAGCAAGCGACGCTTTTAACCACGCAAAATGCAAAGGTTGAGTCACAAGAACAGCTACTTGCTAGTGAGCAAAAAAATCTTAACCAATTAAATGAGCAGCAACGCCAATTTAATATTGAACAGTGCGATGCAAAACTTAAAAATATTGATTACTTAAAAGATCAACGCGAGCGCTATAAACAGTTTAATCATGAACTAAAATACAGCACACAACAGCAAACACGCGTTGCAGAAAAACTTATCCAAAGTGAGCAAGCGCAAAACGCATTATTACAAAATTTGGCTTCGTGCGAGCAAACGCTTAAGCACAACGAATACACGCTTAGCCAAGCACGCCTTCGCGCCAGTGAAAATGTAGAACACTTACGTACACAACTTGCTCCTAACGAGCCATGTTTAGTGTGCGGTGCAACTGAGCACCCATATGCAAGCACTCAAAACCAGCAATTAAATAACTTAATAGCCGATTTTGAAACAGCGTATAACAATGCAAAACAGCAACGCGATAGCGCCCAAACCCAGCTGCATCAGCACCAAACACAACATGCTGTGTTAGTGGCCGAGCAAACGCAACATGGCCAAGCAATACAAATTGCACAGGCTAAGCAGCTAGAAATTAAAACGACCATGCAAGACGCTCGCACCGAGCTTAACGAGTTAACAACCGAGAAGCTTGATGAAACCTACAAGCAACTCAGCGAGCAAAAAGCCCAGTATTTTGCAGTACAAACACAGCTGCGTACCTTACAAGAAAAAGTAAATCAGCAGCTTAATGCTTTAAAAACCGAGCAACACGCGCAGAAGCAATTACAAAACCAGCATGTTGAGTTAACTAATCAGTTAAACCAATTAAGCAGTAAACATAACGAGCTAAGCGTACAAATAAACGAGCTAAGCGCAGCGCTTAACGCGCAATTTGAACACAGCGATTTTTGGCAGCAGCTGCAAAGTGAATCGCTTACCCTACGCGATTTAAACAAACAGGTTAAGCAATACCAGCAAACACTAACGCAGCTTGAGCAAAGCCAAAAACAGCTCGACAGTGCAAACCAGCAACTACAGCAATTAACGCCATTAATGACTAAAAGTGAGCACGCACTTAAAGCATTAAATGACGATTTAGCCAAAGCGCAGCAACAGCAAAATATTACGCAAAGCCAGCGATTAGCTTTATTTAATAATGAGCAAATAAGCGCAAGCGACTATCAAGCCAAACTAGCCATGCAGCTTGAGCAATGCCAAACACAGCTAAATGCCAGCCAACAAGCGCACGATAACGCAATTAAACAGCGCGACGAGCATGCCATAACACTTAAAAATGTTGAGCAACGCTTGCAAGAGCACGCCCAGGAGCTAACCTGCCTTGAGGCACGTTACTTAGAGTGGTTTACTGACTTTAAAGCGCAACATAGCGATGCAACACACGAACAGGTCACTATTTTACTAACCTTAAGTAGCGAGCAAATTAAAGCGCACTTAAAACAGTTTGAACAAGTATCACAAACGCTAACCGATACAAATGCAGCACTTAAACAGCAACAAAAATCGTACACTGAGCATCAAAATACTGACAAGCCTTCAAAAAACCACGATGAGTTAACTGAGCAGCTAAATGTATTAAATACCCAGCAAACAGAGCTACAAAATAGCTTGCTCGCCACTAATACCGCTATTGAGCAGCACAACCAAAATGCTAAAACGCTCAAAGGCAAACAAGCTGAGTTAACTACGCTTAAAACGCAAGTTGATCAGTGGCATTTACTTAATAAAGTATTAGGCGATGCAACCGGTAAAACCATGCGTAATTTAGCGCAAACGCAAACTTTAAAAATACTGCTGCACTATGCAAATAGTCATTTAAAAACCCTTAATAAACGCTATGAATTAACCGCTATTGAGCACTCTTTAGATATTGCTATTATTGACCGCGACATGGCCGATGAGCAACGCTCTGTAAATACGCTCTCTGGTGGTGAATCATTTTTAGTCTCTTTGGCGCTGGCTTTAGGGCTTGCTTCATTGTCGTCAAACAAAGTACAAATCAATTCTTTGTTTATTGACGAAGGGTTTGGTACGTTAGACAGCGAAACGCTCAGTGTTGCAATGGATGCACTTGATTCATTACAAGCACAAGGGCGAAAAGTAGGTGTTATATCGCATGTAAGCGAAATGAGTGAGCGCGTAGCAACACAAGTCCATGTGGCTAAAAAGCCGGGCGGTTATTCTAGCGTAGAAATTGTGTGATATTAATTTATATTGATAACACCCATTGTATTTATGATCCCCAAAAAACTTGGGGTCTATAAAGGAAGTAATAATGCCAACATTTACAGATGATCAAGCAACACAATACGATAGCCGCATTACGCGACTAGTACCAGGCTACGAGTTATTGCATCAACTAACTAATGCGCAACTGCAAGCCACATTAAAAGATAACGCACATATTTTAGTGGTAGGGGCGGGGACTGGCAAAGAGGTAATTGAATTAGCTAGCATTAATCCAACATGGAAGTTTACCGCACAAGATACCTCAAACGACATGCTTAGTGTTGCTAGCGATAAGTTTGCTGAGCAAGGAATAAGCGATAGAGTAACTGTACATTGCGGGCCTTTAGAAAAACTTAAAACTAAAGCCGATGCAGCCTTATGCTTATTAGTGCTACAGTTTGTAGAAGATAATGGCGATAAAAAGCAAGTTCTTAAAAACATTAAAGCAAGTCTGAACAAAGATGCTGCGCTGTATATTGCTGATTTAATGCGCCCAGAAACCTTATTTGAGCGTGATGCCCAGCTTTTAACTTGTGCAAAACTAGGCTTAGGTGAGGCTGGACAAACTCATATTCGTCATAGCCTAGAAAATGAATTTTATCCGTTAGATCGCATGCGTTTTAGCGAGCTACTGCATGAGTGTGGATTTAGCACTATTCCTAAATTGTACTTTAAAGCGCTAGGTTTTAGCGGCTATGTAATTTAGTAACTGCTTAACTTAGTAACTTAGTAACTACACCACTTAGTAGCTAAGCTTTAAATATTAAACAGCCCCGCCTAGCGCAGGGCTTTTTTAATGGGGTATATAATTAAAAATGCAGGTTTCGGGCTCGAACAATATCTTTCATCACAATGGTTGAGGTTAAACGTTGCACGCCTGGCAGCGCCGATAGTTTATCATCGTATAATTTTTGAAACGCGCCTAAATCTCTAGTCACCACATGTATTAAATAATCAGGTGTACCAAACAAACGCTGCGCATTAGTTATTTGTGGAATATCTTCAACTGCTAATTCAAGTTTAGCCAACGATGCTTTATCACCTTCTTTAATAGTAATAAAAACCAACGCAGAAAAATTAAGCCCTACTTTTTCTGGAGAGATCTCCGTCCTGTAGCCCACAATAGCTTTGGTTTTTTCTAATTCTTTAACTCGGCGGTGACATGGCGAAACACTAAGCCCCACGCGATCTGCAAGTTCTGAAAGAGTGAGTCGGCCATCAACTTGCAGCTCAGCAAGAATTTTCCGATCTATGCTATCCATATTCAATTATTTCCTAATAATGGCGTTTAATAAGGTAAAATATAGTATTTTTTCCCCATAAGAAAGCAATAAAATAAGCTCCCAATTATTTTAGGTTATTGTTGATGGATATTAATGTTATTTTTTCTTTTTGGCTGGTGTCAATATTGTTTGTACTTACCCCTGGTGCTGATTGGGCGTATACCATAAGCGCAGGAATTGCGGGAGATAAAATTATTCCGGCAGTTTCAGGGCTCTTGTTAGGCCACCTTATTGCCGCGCTGATTGTAGTGGTAGGTTTGGGTGCTATTTTAGCTTCACATGTGATGTTAATGAAATTTTTAACCTTATTTGGCGCACTGTATGTTGTTTGGATCGCGGTTTCGCTTTATAAAAACCCGCCAGTACCCGCAGTATATAATGGCGCTGCTAGTGAATTAGGCGAAACACCATTAAAGTGGATGAAAAAAGGCTTTATTATTAGCGGGTTAAATCCTAAAGTAATGCTGCTATTTTTAGCATTATTGCCACAATTTGTATTTCCGACCTTTTCATTTTCGATCACCGAGCAGCTGTTAGTATTAAGCGTAATTCATTTAATTGGCTGTGGCTTTGTATATTGGTTTATTGGTGTTAGCGCCCGAAAAATATTAAGCAATAACCCGGCACTTGCGATTAAATTTGGTCGACTTTCTGCCATTATATTATTTATTTTAGGCTCTTTAATGCTGTTTGATAGCGCACAAAAGCTACTAGTACACTTACAGTAATACACGCATAAAAAATAAAGCCTAAGCAGTACTTTAAACACCGCTTAGGCTTTTTTATTACTAATATTATCTTGCCCTCAAATATATTTAAAAACGTAGGTCGGTTAAGCGAAGCGCCACCCGACGGGCGAATATCAGCATTACTTCAGATCATTGTTATATCAACTTAAAATAGTTCTCACTTAACACTCAAAGCCAAAAAATTAAAATGACACCCACTCTAATTATTAATCCCTTCAGTCTTTATCTAAACAAACATTGCTAGGCTTAAAAGCATCCTTAATTTTTAAAATCCCTTTGCTTATTCAAATAACGCTGTATTAAACCGCTTTTTATTCATTTTTAGGCATGCGAAATACTGTGCTTTCACAGTGAGGGGGAATAACGAGGAGTTTTGAAGTAAAGGTTTAAGCCAGTAGTTTTTCACAGTTACTCACGTTGGTGCGCCGCTTTCTATTTAGGTGTTCGCAGTATCCTTCGTGTGACGCTGGGCGACCTACTGCGCCATGAAATACGCGACTAAATTGTGTGGTGAGTTTTAGCCAGTTTTCGGGGGTAATGTTTACTCTTTGTAACAGGGGTAAAGTGCTGCTTTCGATATAGCCTGCTTTACCTTCGCGTATACAACGCCCGGTTAATTCTACTAGTTCAAGGTAAGATTTAAGCGCAAAGGGTAATCCTTTCGCCATGTGCTTTTTTGATTTACCTGAAAAGCGCAGGAGTTGCTTCGGTTGCTTACCCGCAGTGGCACTTTCAATGCGTATTTTTACACTGGTATGGTCTGATGTTTCAGGTGTTGCTGCTGCCTTTGCTCTTATTGGGTTTAAATCAACATATGCCATACAGGCGATTAATGCCGCTTCATCTAAAAGGGCTTGTGATTTAAAGCGTCCCTCCCAAAACCGTCCGGTACAGTTATCTTCTTTATTAGCTCTGCGCGCAATGTCTTCATTTAATAAGCGCATAAACCAACTGATATTAGCTAAGCGTTCTCGGTATTCACTGATTGTTTCATTTAGAAAGAGCCATTCAATTTTACTTAGCTCTTCACCTTGCAGATATTTGTTAGTGAGAACAGTGCCTTTACAAAGCCTGTGCCACCGCTGAATAATGGCTTTACCGGTTAGTCGCTTGGCTTTTTTATCATCAACATAGAGTACTAAGTGGGTGTGATTACTCATTACTGCATACGCACACACATCGATACAAAATACGTTAGCGAGGGCAAGTAATTTGCTTTCAACCCACCCTCTGCGATGCTCATACGATTGATTAGTAAAGTTGTCTACGCCGCATAAAAATGCACGGCGTACACAGCGCGAAATACAGTGGTAGTATTTTGTATCGACCAAACTAACCTGACGCTTTCTTGCGATAGCCATGTGACACTCTGCTTAATTATTGCACTAAACAGAGCATAGTTAATTACACTGATATTACAAATATTAGGGTGGGTGTCTGTTTAAAGAATTCTAGCCAGAGCTTAGTTAATCATGCTGATATTGCAAATATTAGGATGGGTGTCATCTTAAAGCGCTTTTAAAAGCTTTAACATAAGAAAGTTACAAAACGCAGGTCGGTTAAGCGAAGCGCCACCCGAAGAACGAATGCCACCATCACTCAGATCATTGTATATCACCTTAAAATAGCTCTCATTTAACATTTAAAGCCAAGCTAGTCTAACCAATCTCTTTCAGCGCATTTAACGCTGTATGGGCTTTATCTGCTTGTACAAAAATATGGTCATGATAAAACGCAGCTACCACATTAGCGCTAATGCCATGCTCTGTCAGTTTGGCAGATACTGCCGCTGTTAAGCCTACAGCCTCAAGGCTGGAATGTACGTTTAAAGTTATTAAACTATATTTCCCCTCGTAAGTAATTCCTGCTTTATCGGCAGTTTCAGCTTTCAAAATAAGGGTTAGCCCTTCTTCTTCAACGTAAGTGGCCAGTGGGTTTAAATGAACATAATCGGCAAGTGAGCCTGCTAAACAGCAAAATATATACTCATCTTGTTTAAGCACAGGCTGCATTGATTTTAATAATTCGTTTATAGCTAAAATTCCGGCCATAACTATTCCTTGTACTATTTTTTGAATTGTTTGTAGCGCTCATAAACTACTTTTAAGTTGCGCGACAAGCTCGCTCAATCGTGCAATTTTTATATTGCTTAGTTGTCTGTAGTCGAAATACGGGCACACAATAATATTATTAATAGCGTCTATTGCAAACTCGTCATCGAGCCAATCAAACTGCGTTTGTAATTTACCGTGTTGGAGTTAATTTTTAGCGTGGGTGCGCCCGGCAATTATGTGCAGTTGGTTTTTATTGCTAGAAGCTTTATCTGCAGAAGTAATAGTAAGATTAGGCGCGCTAAACAGTAGGGCGGTTTTACTGTTTTTTTGAAGTAAAAATTCATCGCGATATTGCTGCCAAGTAGGCGCTTGTTTTGCAAATGAGTAATGCTCACTAGGCAGGGCAAACAATACTTTAGCGTATACGTTAAATACTTTACGCCAACCATTACCGCAATGTTGGTTTATAGTATTTATTTGCTCATTAATAACGGGCTCTAGGCTGTTGAGCGTTTCGAAGTAGGGCATTGGCGGGGCCTTTGCTACATACACCGCCACGTTAAATTGCTCGTCACCTAAACCAATTAACTGCTTGCTCAAATTAGCCTGCCTTATTTTGCGCTAAAATACGATCGAGATTATTAGCAAAGTTTTGGCGATCGGTTTGGCTAAGCGGCGGCGGCCCGCCACTCATTTCTACGCCGCTCGAGCGCATGGTATCCATAAAGTCGCGTACATTAAGTATTGAGCGAATATTCTCAGTAGTATAAAGCTCGCCACGCGGGTTGAGTGCTTGCCCGCCGTTGTCTATTACTTCACTGGCCAGTGGAATATCGCCGGTGATCACTAAGTCACCTTTAGCAATACGTTTTACTATTTCGTCATCAGCAACATCAAAACCCGAAGACACTTGTAGGCGGCTAATATATTTTGATGGCGGGATACGCATGGCATGATTAGCCACTAATATGGTTTCGGTTTGTGTGCGCTCAGCGGCCCTAAAAAGTATTTCTTTGATAACCACTGGACACGCGTCTGCATCTACCCAAATTTTCATGATTAAATCTTTAAATTGCTCTAGTATTTAATTGATCCTATAGCAATTTTTTTTAATCGGCTAGCAAACTTTATTATAGCTATTACGTAATATTAATAACCACTCAAAAAGGAGCTTAAATGAACAAAATAAAATATTTTTTACTCACCATTACACTATTTTCACTCAGTGCATGTACTAGTCCGCCAGAAGGGATCACTGCGGTTAAAAACTTTGACTTACAAAAATATCAAGGTAAATGGTACGAAATAGCACGGCTAAATCATTCGTTCGAAGAGGGTATGGAGCAGGTTACTGCTAACTATACTATTAATGACGATGGCACTGTAAAGGTAATTAATAAGGGCTACATTACTAAAGAGCAACAATGGAAGAATGCTGAAGGCCTTGCAAAATTTGTTGGGGATTCTGACATAGGACATTTTAAAGTATCGTTTTTTGGTCCATTTTATGGGGCTTACGTTATTTTTGAACTTGAGCAAGCTGATTACCAATATGCATTTATAACGAGTTATAACAAAGATTACTTATGGTTTTTATCACGTACGCCACAGGTAGGCGATGAGTTAAAAGAGCACTTTTTAAAAACAGTTAAAGACTTAGGCTTTGCAACTGAGCAAATTATTTGGGTTAAGCAAAAATAAATGTAAAGGGGGTTTACAGTAAATATTTACCGCTAGAGCAATTGTAATAACTATTTAAACTTAATGCTCGCAATAACTAAAATGGCAAGCAATGAGCTTACCATTTTAGTTATTTACTACTTATTTAAAACTACACTAGCAGATCAGTATTTTACTAACTTAGCCTAGTTTAATACTAAAAGTAGAGTAGTTAAGGCTGTTACAACCAAATTTAACACACTAAAAACTTTAACAAGCTGAGTTATAAAATTATAAAAAACCATTATAATTAAAGCGCTTAGCGACATATAACCACAAAAAAGCAACGCACCATACCCGCCTTGATCATTCACACAAAGGAGCAGACTTAGTAAAATACTGATCCAAGCGGTAACTAGGAGGTATTTTCTTTGCAAATTAGTCGGCCGTTTTTTAAAAACATCTTTAAAATGATTAAATTTAGCCAACGCAAACGCGTTAAAAGCCAGCAAACAGAGGCTAAACTGTAATAACTCCATCATGCTTTTTGTCCTTTTAAGTCAGAACTAGTATTTTTTTTTATCGCTTTTGTAGTTGGCTTGGCAGTACGTAATTTTTCGGTTTGTATAAAAAACAATATGCCTGAGAGTATAAACAGCGCATCAAAGGTGAATAACGCCCACTGTTTATTTATTAAATAACTAACTATATTACCGTTAGTTGTTAGCGCATTAATTACAGGCACTGCTAAACAGGCTAAGCTATTTATTGCCGCCATAACTCGCCATTGCACTCTATCGCGCTTTATAAGCGCTACAATAGCCACCACAAGCCAGGTTAAAAAGAACGCCAACACTTCTTTATCAGCACGCCCGGCAACTTGTAGGCTAAGTACTCTATTAGCAATAAAAAACGCACAGGTAGCTAAAGGAAGCCCCATTAAAGTAGCTAGGTTTAATCCTTCGACTAATTTTAAGCCAAACGATGGGTGAGCATTTTTTTTCATTCGCTCACGTAAGCGTTTTGCCCACATAATGCAGCCAGAGGCAATCATTACACAACCCGCAACACCTCCTAAAAAGTAGAGCCAACGTAGTAATGGTTCGGCTAAGCGCCCGGTATGCATTGAGTTTAACGATTCATAAAGCGCTTTACCTGCACTTAGTTCTTCATCGGTTTGGGCTACTAACTCCCCAGTGGCGCCACTAAATATTAACCGCGGCGTTTGGTCACGAAATGCTTTTTGTGGGCTAACTAGTACAGTGATAGTTGATGCTGCCATATTAGGATTACTTACCTGTACACGGCGAATATCAGCATTTGGCCACTTAGTATAAAGTTGATCTAAAATGCTATTTACTTTTACCATAGGCGCTGCACCCTGCGCTTTGTCAGTTACATTATTGCGTGGTGTAACATCATTAAAAAAGTCTCGCATACCTTTGTCGTAACTAGTTTCTGCCGGATAAGGAAACAGCATAAATATTAAGGTAATTAACCCGGTGTAGGTAATCATTAAATGAAAGGGCAGAGCTAATACTGAGCTTATATTATGAGCGTCGAGCCATGTGCGGCTGCCTTTATTACGCCTAAAGGTAAACATATCTTTAAAAATACGCTTGTGGATCACCACCCCCGATACAATCGCAATTAGCATAAATAAGCTCGCAAAACACACAATCCAGCGCGCTGTAATAACATCTATGTAATGTAAATCAAAATGCAGGCGATAAAAAAAGTTACCACCTTTGGTTTCTCTAAAAGGTGCAAGCGGCTGCATAGTATTTGGATCTAATTGCGTGTTTTCAAATTTACTTCTACGCTGGCCCGGCTCTTTAGGTTTTGCAAAGCCGTAGGTTAAGTAAGGTACGCGTTGTTCAGGAAGTGTTATACGCCAATTTGGAGCATTGCTTGCTTGAGCGTTTAGGTAATCAAAACCTGTAATTATTTGCTGTTTTTGGGCACTTATACGATCAGTTTGCGCTTGAATATTATGAATTTCGGGCTGATTCCATAAACTCATTTCGTCTCTAAAAAAGCTCAACGTACCAGAAAAAAAGATCAAATAAAGTAACCAACACACTAATAGCCCAACCCAGGTATGTAACCAGGTCATTGAACGAAAAAAACTATCCTTCATACCCAACCCTTTATTAGTGCTAATAAACTTAATTGTGCTGCAGTAGCTAGTAAAATACTGATCCATACTGTTTTTAATGACTTAACATAAAAAGCGTAAATAAATACCAGCGTATAAATTAAAATACTTAACGACACGCTCATCAAAACTGCATCTGCTTTATTTAGTGGCAAAATAGCGCTCAGTAGCGAACAGCTCACCGCAGTAAAAAAGTAGCCACCGACAATGGCAATTAAAAAGCGTAAACACACTTTAAAAGCATAACTAAAATGGCTTATGTGCTGAAATATCAAAAGCGGCTTTAATAAAAGCAGCTTAGTTGACCCTAAACTAAGTGATGAAGCCTGCATAATGAGTCAATCCCTTAAATATGGCGAAAAATAAAAGTGCTATTATATAGTTTATGAATACAAAAGATAGTGATTCCTATTTGCATGCGTAAATTAACTTTAACTTAGTATAATATTGATCCCAAATACGCTTAAGCGCCTTGCTTGGTAGTTAACTTAGGTTTATGGTTAATTTACCCTTTAAAAATAGTAAGTAGAATAATGATGAATAATCACGAAAAGCTAAACTATGTAGAGTTTCCAGCCGCTAATTTAACCGCAACTAAAGCGTTTTTTAGCCAAGTTTTTAATTGGCAATTTACCGACTACGGCCCAGACTACTCGGCTTTTAGCGGGCAAGAGCTTAATGGTGGGTTTTACCAATCGCCGTTAAAATCGAGTACTGAAGAGGGTGGGGCGCTATTGGTTTTTTACAGCAGCGATATTCATGCAACACAAAGAAAAGTAACCTTATACGGCGGTAAAGTAATTAAACCTATTTTTGAATTTCCTGGCGGTTGTAGGTTTCATTTTACCGAGCCAAGCGGTAATGAGTTTGCAGTATGGGCTGAAAAACACTAGGTTATATAACAGGTTAAGTGCATAACCAGTAATAGATCACTATTATACTAACTAGTAGTTAGGCACGCTAAAATAAACCGATTTTTTACCAACTCAATACCACAAATAACGAATAGAGGCCTAAATTTGAGTGAAAAACAGTCAAAAAAGATAGAATTGAATGAATTAGTAGCTCAAGTTAGTAAATGCGTGATCTGCGAGCCGCAATTACCGTTAGGAGCGCGCCCCGTTATACAATTTAACCCTAACGCCCGAATATTAATTGCAGGCCAAGCGCCCGGTATAAAAGTACACCAAAGCGGTATACCGTTTAACGATCAAAGCGGTGAACGCCTAAGGCAGTGGTTAGGGCTTACTAACGATCAGTTTTATGATGCCAATAACATTGCAATTTTACCTATGGGGTTTTGCTATCCGGGTAAAGGCAAGTCGGGCGATTTACCACCACGTAAAGAATGTGCCCCAGCTTGGCGCGCGCAGCTTTTAGCCGCCTTGCCTAATTTACAGCTCACTATTGTGCTAGGTAAGTATGCTCAGGCTTATCATTTACCCGACACTAAAAAGCTACCGCTTACTGAGTTAGTAAAATCGTGGCGTGACTATTGGCCAAGCCATTTAGTACTACCACACCCCAGCCCGCGTAATAATATTTGGCTTAAAAAGAATCCTTGGTTTGAACAGGAGGTACTGCCAGAGTTAAAAAAACGCGTAGCAGAGGTATTATTGTAGGCAAGTAGCTTGTTGCCGCGCACACCTAATGCAAACATTTAAATAATTATATTTTCGTTGAAAATATTGCGCCAGCAAGCTTAGCGCCTACGAGTAAAACCAAGTACGTTTGCTTTTGTCTACTCATATTACGCGTATCTAATGCAAACATTTAAATAATTATATTTTCGTTGAAAATATCGCGCCAGCAAGCTTAGCAACTTCGAGTAAACCTATGGCTGTGCTTAAATTTTATTGTAAGTGCGACTTTAAATCGCACTTAGTACTAAACGCTTTATTTTTACTGATTTTGCAACAAAGACAATAACTGATCTTTTGATAATTGCCCGGTGTTGCTGCTGCCGCTGAGCACTTTGTCGGCAAGGGCTTGTTTGTGCTCATGCAGTTGCAGTATTTTTTCTTCTATGGTGTTTTGCGCAATTAAACGATACACGGTTACAGGGCGTGTTTGCCCTAAGCGGTGCGCTCTGTCGGAGGCTTGCTGCTCAACCGCGGGGTTCCACCAAGGATCTAAGTGCAGCACATAGTCGGCGGCAGTTAAATTAAGCCCGGTGCCGCCAGCTTTTAAACTAATTAAAAATAAAGGCGCCTCACCTGCCTGAAACTTATCAACCTGTTGCTTGCGTTTGTTGCTGCTCATGCTGCCATCAAGGTAACAATATGCTATACCGCGTTTTTTTAGTCGCTGTTCAACTAATTTAAGTACATCAACAAACTGGCTAAAAATAAGTGCTTGGTGATCATTTTCAAGTAATTCTTCAATTATTGCTTCGGCGGTGTCGAGTTTACTTGACGGTAACTTACTGTTTTCAATTAATAACTGCGGAGCAATACACGCGCGGCGCAATTTAGTTAATGACGCCAATATAGTAATGTATTGGCTGTCTTCTTGGCTGGCTTGCTCAAGCGCGTTTAAGCGAGTGGCTTCGTAAAGAGCTTGCTCTTTATCGCTGAGCGCAAAAGTAAGGTTTATTTCGGTTTTATCGGGTAACTCGGTAAGTACCGTTTTTTTATTACGGCGTAAAATAAACGGCGCAATTAATGTTTTTAACGTATCAGCCTGCTGCTGATTTTTATCGGCATTACCAAAGCGCTTTTTAAACTCAGCTAATGAATGTAAAAAACCCGGCATTAAAAAGTTAAATAGGCTCCACAGTTCACCTAAATGATTTTCGATAGGTGTGCCCGAAAGCGCAACTTTAAACTGGCCATTAAGTGCAAAAGCAGCTTTAGCGCGAAGGCTTAATGGATTTTTAATGGCTTGTGCTTCGTCTAGTACAATATTGGCAAATTCGTACGCAGCTAATTGATCCCCTATTAAAGGTAATAAGCCATAACTAACAATTACTAGGTCATTAGCGGTAGCACCGGCTAGCACCTCATCAGTTGCGGCTGCATTATCAATAGTTTTAATATTGAGGGTAGGGGTAAATCGCGCAGCCTCTACCTGCCAGTTATGACATACCGATTTTGGCGCTATAACTAAGCTGGCACCTAAAGCACTGCGCATTTGTAATACGTTGAGTGTTTGTAGCGTTTTACCTAAGCCCATATCATCGGCTAAACAGGCATTTAACCCCCAGTTAGCCAGTTGCATTAACCATTTTACGCCAACCACTTGGTAGTCGCGTAATATATTAACTAAATACGCGGGTAATACAGGTTCACTTGGGCGCTCAAATTTAGCTAAGCGCTGTTGCCAGTTTGCACCAAAGCTAACATCACTCAATTCTGCAGCACTGTGATACAAAGGAAGAGCGCGCGCATTAGCAATACGAAGTTGATCGTCGGGGGCGTTTTTAGTTTTACTTTGCATGCCCTCTAAGCGATTTAATAAGTTAGTTAGGCGCTGATCTAATAATAACGAGTTATTTTCGTCAAACTCTATAATACTGCCACGACGCGGGGCTTTAAGGAGTGTTTGCAAAGCAATAATTTGACCATCGGGAAGCGATAATTTACCACTAACACTGAGCCAATCGTTATCATCATTTAAATTAAGAGAAAGGTGCTTACTATTGGCAACCTTCATACCTTGGGCGTTTTCATCCCAACTTAATACTAGTGCGTTGTCTTTTTGCGCGGCCTCTAATTGTATTATGGCTTGGCTAATATCTTCTGGTAAATAAAACTGCTGATGCGCGCTGTTATACTGCGGATGCTCTTGATCGGCAAATACGCCAGCTAAATTACTAAGTAGGTTTTTTAAAGCGCGTTTTTCTGCTTTTAAATCACGTTTTACAACGCTGTTATCGGCTTGCTCGTTATCGCTATAGGCTAAGGTTATTGCGCCTATTGCGGGCTCAACCCATGGGCCGTCAACACCAAATGGCATAGTATAAAAGTTAACGTCTATACCCATTGGGGTTAACTTAATTACTGCGGCTAAATCAACAAGCCCTTGGCGCACGTTATTAACCGCAGAAAACTCGCTGCGGCTACTGCTAATATAATGATCCTCCGACAAGGCCTCTAATGCCGCATTAAGTTGTGGCAGTTTTTCTTCTGTTAAGTTATTAGGTTGCTGAGCAAGCAAGCTATTTAGTTTGTGTTGTTTGTCGTCTACTACAAATACTTGGTAACTATTCGCGTGGCTGTGGGTAAGTAAAAAGTCGCCGTCTATGTCGGTAATTTTAGGCTGTATAATTAATTGGTAACAGTCGTTAATATTTTGCCCAATTTCAATTATAAACTCACCTTTGTTAAGCGTAACTAAGTTACCTTTAATGTCTTCAAGCCCTTTGAAGTTAATTAGCGCTTGCAACACTGCGCTGGTTGCTTGTACTTCACTGTAACCAAAGCCCGCATGATTACTAATTACTTGCACTAAATTATGATCGGCTGGGCTAAGTAAATGTCGGTATTGATCATCGTCAAGATCATAAATATTTACTTTACGGCCTTTAGTCCATTCGCCTTTGCTGTTGTGTTTTTGCACTTTAGCTTGAATAAGTGGCAGGTCTAAATGGGTAAGGTCGAGCTGCCAAACTAGGCGCTCATTTTGCGCTGGAGTGTCTATTTTGCTTATTTCATTTAACCAACGCTGCCATTGTGGCACGCGTTTAAAATGCTGTAATAAACCGGTATCTGGCAATGGCGTATCGTGCGTTAGCCAATTTGCTAAATGCGTGCATTGCTCACCTAGCCAGTGCTGATGCTGTTGGCTTGAATGAATTAATTGGCTCAGCAGTTTACTGTTGTCTCTAAGGGTATTAATTTGCTCTTCGCTGCCGTGCTTTATTAACGCCAGTAATAGGCAAAAAAGAGGCGCTAGTGCGTTTGGGTTTGCCTGTAGGTTTGCAATCGTATCGTGTAGTAAGCGCTGCTCAAAACTTATTACTTGTTCGGGTGCTAGTAACAAAAATTCAATGGCTTGCGTTGTACTACTGAGCTCGCCGAGTTGTTTGTTATACCAATTTTTATGTGTTTTTAGCTGTTTTAAATCAGCTTCTGTACCACTGGCATATAAACACACCATATACAGTAAACCGCTTATTTCACACGGATAGCTACCCTTAACAAAGGTTTTACGATAAAGCGTTAACCCCGTTTTAAATTGTTGCAGCGCTAATTCTAAATGAGTGCCGTCAATGGCAAGGCTATTAGCCTGACTAAATATTGCTAAGTTACTGTGCGACTTATCAATGAGTAGTTCATTATAGTCAGGTTGTTGCAGCAGCGTAGCTAAGCTTTCGTTTAAATAAATTCGCTTACTTGGCTCAATAGCAGTTGCAGTACTTTTTACTATTGATGGCCATGAATGCTCAGCTGTTAGATTAAAAAACTCACCGCGAATAAAATGCTCTAAACATATTTGTTGCCACTGCGCGGGTAAAGCTAACCAAAGCTGCTTACTGTATTTTGATTGTGCTAGTAAATTAATAAAGTGATGATCAATTTCAGGCTCTGCAGATGACGCTAACGGTGAGCCTTCACTTTTTTCAATGCTATTAAATAGTTCAAACATAAACATTAAAGCACTGTCGTTAAAGCGGTATATGGTGGTTATTTGCGTTAAAAAGTTTTTAATTAAGCCAGGGCAGTACTCTAACAAACTTACAATTGCATATACGATGGCATCAATAGAAAGTTTATGATTTTGCCTAAACGGTTGCTCCCAAACCAGTGATTGTTCTTCTAACTCGCGGGTAATTTTTTTTACTTCGGCGAGTGAAAACGAATACCCGTTTATAAAATGATTAAATAGCAGTTTAGAAAATAGCTGAGGCGAATTTTGGTAGCTGTAAGATGAAGAACTTAAAAGTAAACTTAATAAAACACAAAGCTTTTTTTGATCATCAATCGTGGTTACTGGGGCAAAAGTAGATAAAGACATAAAACACTAAAATAAACACAAGATAACTGAGTATATACTCCCGCGCCTTTAGGTTACAACCTAAAGGGCTGCTTAACCGTTAAGGGTTAAATTTACGCCAATTAATAGCTGCTTACCTTGATTTGGGTATAGTTAATTACAAATGGTATACTAGATTTTTATAAAAACTAGCTGAGTCTAATGTTAACTATTTCAAATACCGTGACCATTGATGAATGGGAAGTCGAATTAACCGCAGTTCGCTCGCAAGGTGCCGGTGGACAAAACGTTAATAAAGTAGCCAGCGCTATCCATCTTCGTTTTGATATTAACCGCTCTAAATTACCCGACTTTTATAAAGAACGTTTACTTGCACTAAACGACAGCCGCATAACCAAAGACGGCGTATTAATAATAAAAGCGCAAAGCCACCGCACACAAGAGCTTAATCGCGAAGATGCATTTAAACGCTTAAAAGATCTAATTATTAGCGCAACTAAAGTAAATAAAGCCCGCAGAGCCACTAAACCGAGCCGTAATTCGCAGCGTAAACGCATGGATAAAAAAACCAAACACGGCCAAACCAAAGCGTTACGCGGCAATATTAAGCTTTAAAAGTAAGGCGTTAAGCTTGCTGACGCGCGGGCGAAGCCCGAATATTTTCTTGATATAAGACTTCTTCTTTTTCTGATATCTATTTTATATGCGTCTGTTTTTTGTGTAATAGCCCATTAAGTAAATTATTCACAAAAAAGGGATGAGGCGCTGCGCTTTAAAGAAGAAAGGGAAGTGGGCTGCAAGCTCAGCGCTTGTAACCCAAAATCAGCATCGATGTTAACGCTAATCGTAGGTATGATGGCGTGTAGTATTAAATTTATTTAATAATCTATGCATCGCATATACCGCACTTAAGCTAATAACAACAGCCACTGTCACAGAACTAAACCTATACAGCGCACTGTAAATCAAGTCTTGCCCCGGGGCTAACGACTGCCCAAATAAAATACCAAACGTGGTTAAAACACCAAAGCCAATGCCCGGCGGCCCCCCACCTAAAATATGAAAACGACTAAATATAAACGATAAAATCCACAACACAATAACAGGAAACAGTAAAAAGTCGGTATGGGTGTATAAAAATAGCTGCGACAAAAGTGCGGCATTACAGCCTATAAGCGTGCCAATTATACGCTGCCAACTGGCTATGCCTGCGGCTTTCCAGCATAACGAAAATAAAATTAAAATAGATGCCGCCTGCGCCGAAATAGAGTCTTGTAAATCCAGTGCCTGAAAAACAATAAACGATAACGTAGCCACGCTTGAGCACAACAGCACTTCGTGACGAATACTTGCTTTATCTTTTGTTGGCACTGCACGCCCAGGGCGCGCAGTAACATCGGGAAATAAACCATGCATCAATGCTGCAATTACTACAGTTAAAATAATGGCTATACCGTTACTTAAAATAAGCGGATAAATACTGCTACTACCAGTTACGTAGCTGGCAAAGTGTAATTGAATCGATAAACTAACCGCACCTAAGGCACCAAACAAAAAGCCACTTCCGCTACTCATTTGGTAAAATAAAATACAAAAGCAGGCAAATACAATCAGTACCATAAGCACCGGCAAGTGCGAAAATAACCCCTGCAATACAAGTACAACAAACGCACTAAACGCAGCACTGGCAAAAAACTGCCTAACCACAGATTTATTTAACGTTGGCACTAAACCTAATAGCAACATGGGGTAAACAGTAAAAAAAATCCCATTTGGCCAGTTCATTAATTTACTAATAGCAAACCCTAACGTGCACCCGCCGGCAATACGCAGCGCTTGGCGTAGGCCGTTAGAGTCAAGTTGTGGAGACTGGCTAATTTTTTGACTCATTTTGCCTCCACTAATAAATGTAATGTAACCAGCTAATAAAACGTATTTGTGATGCGCCTAACCATTGTCCAAATTTTGACTCTGGAAGTAGTTGCACCGTAGCACGCGCGCCACTAGGCATATTAGCAATTAGCGCTTGATCGTTTTTTAATAACTGCAAATGAATACGTTGGCGCTGTGCGTCGCGTACCCAACGGTTACTGGTTTCGGTAGTGCTTAGCAAGCCATTGGCACTTAATTGGCCATCGCTTACACCCGCTTCAAAGGTACTAATTTTTGCGTCGTATACTTCACCGGGGCGGCTATCAAAAACCACTTTTGCTAAACTACCTGGGTGCATATTAAGCAGTGATTTTTCACGAAAGTCGGCTACTAAATCAGCCTTTTTAGCCACAATAGCTAACAAAGGTTGGCCACTAAGAGCATAAGCACCGTCAAGTAATTGCAAGTTGGCAACCACACCATCGCTTAAAGCACGTACTTGTGTGTACGATAAGTTAAGCTCAGCTTGCGCTAACTGATTCGCTCCATGGCGCAGCGCTAAGTTATCCTCCCCTGATGTGCCACGCGCTAAAACAGCTTCGGCTAATTGCGCTTCAAAAGCCGCTACGTTTGATTTACTTGCAGCAAAATTAGCCCGAATACTCTCCAGCTCTTGTTCCGATATAGAGTTTTGCTTATAGAGCTTTTCGCCTCTACTTTTTAATAAGCTTTGCTCATGTTGTTTTGCTTTAGCTGCACTAATTTGTGCCTCAAGCGCTTTAACATTCGTATCAAGGCGTTTATTTTGTAATTTGGCATCATCGAGGGTTAGTTTAGCTTGTTCAACAGCCAGTAAGTAAGTGCTTTGATCTATCTCAAACAATATATCGCCAGCCTTTACCGGTTGGTTATTGCTAACTAACACCTTAGTAACACGGCCACTTATTTGCGGTGAGATTTGTACTACTGGGTGGTAAACACGCGCTTGTGGCGTTACTGGCAGCCAAATATCGGCTATAACATAGTATAAAAACACTAAAATGAATCCAACGAGTGAAAGCCTCACATAGCGCGCAAATTTTTGATCAGGTGTCATTGTTAACCTTATTAGAACTGTGATATTTAATATAATTTTTTGCGTTGTCTTCCATTTTAATTAAACCATGAGCCATTGCATCTAACTGCTCATCGTTTAGTCCATTATAAAGCTGATTTTTAATATCAGTGATCTGTGCCTCTACCGCCTTTAATATATTGCGGCCTTGCTCTGTAAAATAAATTTTTTTACTGCGCTTATCGTGCTTATCAACTTGACGGGTAATAAGAGTAAGCTCTTCGAGTTGCTTAAGGGTACGCGTAAGCGACGGCATTTCTATGCCTAAACTATGCGCCAACGCTTGTTGAGTTACCCCTTCTTTAAGCATATTTATATGCACCAAAGCAATCCAACGCGATTGAGTTAAGCCTAGCGGCTCAACGGCAACTGTAACAACTTCTCGGCATAATCTATGCACTCGACCCATACTGCCACACAAGGTTAAATCGAGTGTTTCATGAAAAGGAACCGGTTTAGACATTTCAACCTCTAACTACTTAGCATGCTAAGCACTTTACCATTAGTTAGCATGCTAAGTAAATATTTAGCTAGGGTTTAGTAAAGGTTTAGCCGCTAAAACACTAGGGGTTGTTGATCTTTTAAGATTTAATTTGCAGCGTTATATTTGGTTTTAGGTAAGGCAGAGCCTGTGTAGTGTGGTTACTCCCATAAAAAGGCGGTAACCACACATAAATACCAAACACGCCCTAGGCTAAAAGTTGAGTAGGTTAGCAGGGGAGTATTGATCGGTAAGGACTTTTATATTTTCAGGCCAATCGTGATTATTTTTTGTAAAGTGCAGCATTTGGCTAATAGCTTTAATATTTACACCGTAAGGCAATAGCAGGGGGGTTAACTCATTTACGCGTTTATTTATATGCGCTTGGGTAAGGGTACTTTTATTGCCGGCTAAAATAATACGATTACTGTGGTTTTTTCGGCTAACGTTAATAAAGTCGCCAAAAACAGCGTTATAAGTGGCCGACTCGTGCTCGTACAGTTTGCTCGATGAAAACGTATTGGCCGCAATAACGCCGTCACTCGCAAGCACACTTTTTAACTCTTCAAAAAACTCTTTAGTTAGTAAATGCTCGGGAATGTAGTCGCCATTAAATGCATCTAAAATTATCCAATCAAACTGCTGTTTTTTAAGCGCCGCACGTTTTATAAAAATACGACCGTCTTGTACTTTTGCCGTTACCTTAGTACTTTCTTTAAAATTAAAGTAATCGCGGGCCACTTTAATTACCGCAGGATCTATTTCAATATTTTCGATTATTGCCTTAGGGTAAAGCTCTGAAATGGTGTTAGACAAAGTGCCACCGCCTAAACCAATAATAAGTACTTTTTTAGGATCTTCTATTAGCAACAAGCTTGAAAACACCAATTTAGTGTAATTAAAAACTAACTTTTTTGGCTCGTTAATATACATGCAACTTTGACTACTTTGGCTAGATTTTTCATCAAACTTTAAACAGCGTAAATTACCGGTTTCTTCCACTAATATATTACGATAAAGCGAGCGCTCGCTATGTATTGTTTTAGCCACACTTAAGTGTGAAAACAACAAGCTTAATAACATCAGCACATATAAAACCATGTAAAAATTGCTTTTATGCATAACGACGCTCCGCTAAAAATAGTTTATTTACCAGTATGGCTAGTAAGCCTAATACCGCTAAAGTTAAGGCAAAACCAATTATTATGGCATTTACGTCAAACGCGAGCACCATATAAAATGAGGTAATAATAGTGCCTAGTGCGCTGCCCAAGGTACTTACAAAATATAACCCGCCAGCAACTTGGCCGCTGTGTTCGCTGTCGGTAACTAAAAGCCGAACCGAGTAAGGGGAGATCATGCCCAATATAATAGTAGGAACAAAAAATAATGCCGTAGAGGCGAGTAACGAGCCATAGCGGCTGTCTTCAATGTGAGTAAAAATAAATTCCATTATCGGGTTAGCAAATAACGCAATGGGCAACACCATAATGCTTGCCAGTAAAAAAATACTCCCGTACTTGGCTAGGCTAGGGCGCTTAATTGACAATTTACCGCCAAGTAAATAACCAAACGATAGGCTCAGCATAAATACCGTAATTATACTGCCCCAAATATGTACGCTACTACCAAAAAACGGCGCTAAAATACGCCCACCTAATAGCTCAATTCCCATAATACTAAAGCCACTACTAAAGGCCAAAAAGTAAATAAGTGCATTGGTTTTGTTTAACATTTTATAATTCTTATCGTGTTATTTTTGTCCATATTAACGTGATGCTCAATAACTGGCTATGCTTTATTTTTATACTGTAAAGGGCGTTTACAGTACTGCCCCAAATGAAGCAGCTAAGGCAACCAACTAAAACCCAATTAAGTAGACACCCACTTTATAATTTATCAATTACCTAAACACCCATCTTAAAAACCAGTGATTATTTAACTAAGAATAGTTTTGTTCAAATACTGACAATAAGTGTGGGTGTTTGTTTAACTATTAACTATTAAGTAGACACCCACTTTAAAAACCAGTGATTATTTAACCAAGAATAGTTTTACTCAAATATTGATAATAAGTGTAGGTGTCTACTTAACTCTCTATCTGAAATAATTATCTAGACACCTAACTATCTGAATACCCACTTTAAAACCAGTGAATATTTAACTAAGAATGGCTTTGTTCAAATACCCTAAATTCGGATAATAAGTGTGGGTGTCTACTTAATTTTAGGCAATAAAAAAGCTGCAGTAGCTCACTGCAGCCTTTATATATTTAAATACTAGCTACACACTAACTTAGTATGCACCGGCGCTATAAATAAGTTCGTAGCTGTGGCTGTATATTTCTAGGATATTACCAAACGGGTCTTCCATATAGATCATGCGGTATGGTTTTTCACCTGGGTAGTAGTAACGTGGCTCGGCCATACGTTTTTTACCACCGGCTGCTACAATACGCTCTGCTAGGCCTTCAACATCTGGGTCTTGCACACAAAAATGAAAAATACCGGTTTTCCAATATTCAAAGTTATCTTTTGGGTTTTCTTGGTTTTTAAATTCAAAAATTTCTACACCAATACGATCGCCTGTAGATAAGTGCGCTATTTTAAATTTTTCCCATTTTTCACCAAACACTTCAGTACACATTTCGCCTATTGGGCTTTTGTCTTCGAGTATTTCGGTTGGCTCCATAATAGTGTACCAACCCATAACTTGGGTATAAAACTCTACTGCTTTTTCAACGTTTGGTACCGAAATACCAATATGCGAAAAACTACGTGGATAGGTATGACTCATAATAATGTTCCTGCTTATCTTGTTACTGGTTAATGCGTTTAGTTTACGAAGCCAGTTAAATTAAGTAAAATAATCATTAATCATCATTTTGAGTACATTTTGTAATGATAAATCCCATATGGTTAAATACGTTTTGTACTTTGGTTGAGGTAAACCACTTTACGCAAACAGCCGATCGCCTCCACATGACCCAGTCGGGTGTAAGCCAACACATTAAAAAATTAGAGCAGCACGTTAACTGTGCTTTGCTAGAAAGACACGGCAAACAGTTTTCGCTTACTGTGCATGGGCAAAATCTATATCAACAAGGCAGTTTATTACTTAAAGAGTGGCAGTTTTTAGAGCAGCAATTAAAAGACGACTCGCCTTACAGCGGTAAAGTAAAAATACAGTCGCCTGGTAGTTGTGGATTGCAGTTTTATAGCCAGTTATTAGCTTTGCAAACAAAGCACCAAGGGCTGAATATTGACTACCGCTTTGCGCCAAATATAAGTGTTGAGCAGGCTGTAGCTAACCATAATGCCGACATTGGTTTTTTAACCCAAGCCCCCACACTTAGCGAAGTAACCAGCCATAAAATAGGTACAGAGCCGTTACTATTAGTTACCCCTGCACATATTAAAACCCCAACATGGCAAGCTTTATGTGAACTTGGCTTTATTGCTCACCCCGACGCTAAACACCATGCGCAACTTTTGTTGAGCGAAAACTACCCGCAGTTTGAACATTTAGAGCAAATAAAACACACCGGTTTTTCTAATCAAATTAGTTTAATACTGGAGCCGGTAAGCTTAGGCCTGGGCTTTACTGTGTTACCTGCGCATGCAATAAGTGCGTTTAATAAGCCTAAACTTATACAAACTCATTATTTGGCAAACCCTATAAGTGAAAATATTTACGTGTGCCACCATCGCAACAGGCCATTAGCAAAACGTATGCATACAGTAATTAGCACATTGACATCCTCCACCACCTCGCCAAGCGCCTGAAAAAGTTCAGGAAAGGAGGGGGATTCCGATTAGTTTAAAACCATCGGGGCCTTGTGATCACTCATAAGGCAAGTTCCTG